>JAFMQT010000437.1:0-3347 GCA_017354515.1 Nocardia sp.
CGATCACCACCGGGACCGACCGGCGGCGCTGGTTGGGATTGAGCTGCGTCGCGGTCGCCTCCCCCCATCGCCGGCACGGCCTGGGCACCCTGATCTGCGCCGAACTACTGCGCTGGGGACGCCGGTTCGACGCGACGCACGCCTATGCCCAGGTCGAGATCGACAATGACGGCGCCCTGGAAATGTTCCGCCAGCTGGGCTTCATCGACCATCACCGATACCGCTACGCCGCACCCGGCCCCGCGTGAATCCGGACCGGCACGATACGCGCCGGCCCGGACGGGTATTCGCGGGCCACGAAGCGGCGGGGCAGGAACCCGTCGACTACGAAACGACGGGCAGGTAGACCTGCGATCCGGAGTCCGCGAACTGCGCTGACTTCTCCGCCATTCCGGCCTCGATCGCCTCCACATCGGTCAGGCCCTGCTTCTCGGCGTATTCGCGCACATCGGCGGAGATCCGCATGGAGCAGAACTTGGGGCCGCACATCGAGCAGAAGTGCGCGGTCTTGGCGGGTTCGGCGGGCAGGGTCTCGTCGTGATATTCGCGGGCGGTGTCCGGATCCAATGACAGCGCGAACTGGTCGTGCCAGCGGAACTCGAAGCGCGCCTTGGACAATTCGTTATCGCGATCCTGCGCGCGCGGATGCCCCTTGGCCAGATCGGCCGCGTGCGCGGCGATCTTGTAGGTGATCACGCCGGTCTTCACATCGTCGCGATTGGGCAGGCCCAGATGCTCCTTGGGGGTGACGTAGCAGAGCATCGCGGTGCCGGCCTGGGCGATGATGGCCGCCCCGATCGCGGAGGTGATGTGGTCGTAGGCCGGGGCGATATCGGTCGCGAGCGGGCCGAGCGTGTAGAAGGGCGCCTCCTCGCACCACTCCTCCTCGAGTTTCACGTTCTCCACGATCTTGTGCATCGGAACGTGGCCGGGGCCCTCGATCATCACCTGCACGCCATGGGATTTCGCGATCTTGGTGAGCTCGCCGAGGGTCCGCAGTTCGGCGAACTGGGCCTCGTCGTTGGCGTCCGCGATCGAGCCCGGACGCAGGCCGTCGCCCAGGGAGAAGGTGATGTCGTAGCGCGCCAGGATCTCGCACAGTTCGGCGAAATTGGTGTACAGGAACGATTCCTGATGGTGGGCCAGGCACCAGGCGGCCATGATGGACCCGCCGCGCGAGACGATGCCGGTGACCCGTTTGGCCGTCAGCGGCACGTACCGCAGCAGCACCCCGGCGTGCACGGTCATGTAGTCCACGCCCTGCTCGGCCTGCTCGATGATGGTCTCGCGGTACAACTCCCAGGTCAGTTTGGTGGGATCACCGTTGACCTTCTCCAGCGCCTGGTAGATCGGCACGGTGCCGACCGGAACCGGGGAGTTCCGCAGAATCCATTCGCGGGTTTCGTGGATGTTCTTACCGGTGGACAGATCCATGATGGTGTCGGCGCCCCAGCGGGTCGCCCAGACCATCTTCTCCACTTCCTCCTCGATCGAGGAGGTGACCGCGGAATTGCCGATATTGGCGTTGATCTTGACCGCGAATTTCTTGCCGATGATCATCGGCTCGGATTCGGGATGGTTGTGGTTGGCCGGGATCACGGCCCGTCCCGCGGCCACCTCATCGCGCACCAGTTCCGGTGAAACCCCTTCTCGGGCAGCGATATACCGCATCTCGGCGGTGATCTCACCGGCGCGCGCCCAGGCCAGCTGGGTGCGCGGGCCCTCGATCGCCGGCTTGGTCCATCCGTCCCGCAACTTCGGCAGTCCGGCCTGGAGGTCGATGGCCGCCGCGTCGTCGGTATACGGGCCGGAGGTGTCGTACACGTCGAAATGCTCACCGTTGGACAGATTGATCCGGCGAGACGGGATGCGCAGCGTGGTGGCCGCGCCGGCGTCGAGGTCCTGATAGTGCTTCGAACTGCCCTCGATGGGACCGGTGGTAATCTTTTTCGACGGCATGTCCTGGTTCGACGACATAAAGCCTCAATCCTCCCTACACCGGCATTACCCGGCCAGGTTCGAACGGTCGACGGCCCTGATCGCCCGGCATCGGGCTAGCCGTCCTCTCAGCCCGCTGGTGCGAGCCCCCGTTGGCGTAATTCGTACCCGGCCGAGGGTACTCCCCGGTGAGATCGGTTACCCGGCTCAGGCCGAACGCAGAGCGCGGTAGACCGCGCCACCGGTGAGCGCTCCCAGATCCATCGGAGTCCACTCGTCGGAGGCCAGCAGGGTGCGCACCGCGCTCTCCCCCGTAGACACCCAGAACTCGACCAGAGCCGGCAGTTTGCGATCGATATCGGCGACTCCCCAGGCCCGCAGGGTCGGCCGCAGCCGCAGCGCACACCGCCGCAGCGCGAATTCCCGGGTCCGCCCGAAACTGCCCGCCACCGCCGGATCGGGGTTGCCGTGCAACAGTTTCCACGCATCGGGACGCCGCGCCACCGTATCCAGCAGGGCGCGGAAGCCGTCGATGAAGTCGGCCTCGTCGGCTAGGGCCAGGCGGGTGGGCAGGGCGTCGCCGATCCCCTCCAGCAGGTAGGTCTCCTCGCGCTGGATGAGGGCATTGAGTAGTTCGACCCGATCGGCGTAGCACGCGTACACCACGGGACGGGTGACGTCGAGATATTCCGCGACCGCCGCGACCGTGACCGCCGCGATGCCGTGATCGACGGCGATTCGCAGGGCCGCGTCCAGGACCTGGGGGCGCCGGCGGTCGGGGCCGAGATGCGGGGCTCGCTGACGCGGCCGCACCGCGGATTCCGAAACCATGGCGACCAAGATAGCAGCGGAAACGATAGCTGAACGGGGGACGTCGGAGCGGCAGCGGGCAATTCCGGCACCCGCTTCCGACCTGGGATCAATGGCACATTATCAGCAAATATCTTGACAGTCCCCACCCGGTTCGGAAAGTAAATACCGAATAGCTCACGATTCCCCTAAGTTAGGATGGATTCTCAAGCTCTGCCCCGGTTACGCTTGCGTAAGTGAACGCCGGTACGGCAATCTCCGTCCGGAAAACTCAGTCGACGGCGAGGAGGCCGGTAGCGTGTCCCACTACAAGGCGAACCTTCGGGATATCGAATTCAATTTGTTCGAGGATTTACGTATCGGTGCCTTGCTGGACGCGGGGGCCTACGGCGATCTCGATGCCGAGACCGTCCGCGGAATGCTCGCCGAGGTCGCGCGGCTGGCCGAGGGGCCGGTGGCGGAATCATTCGTCGACGCCGATCGCGATCCGGTCCAATTCATTCCCGACAGCCACGAGATCACCGTTCCGGACGGTCTGCGCAAGACCGTGCTGGCGGTCAACGAGGCGGGCTGGTCGGGACTCGGTGTGCCCGAACCGA
>JAFMQT010000437.1:3357-4114 GCA_017354515.1 Nocardia sp.
GCGTCGAGGCACCCACGTCGCTGCACTGGGCGATCCAGGAGATGCTGGTGGCGGCGAACCCGTCGGCCACCTTCTTCAATATGGGCCCGCTCATGCATTCGGTGCTGTTCGGCGCGGGGACCGAGGAACAGCAGCGCTGGGCCACCCACGCGTGGGAAAACCGCTGGGGCGGAACAATGGTGCTGACCGAGCCCGACGCCGGGTCCGATGTGGGCGCCGGCCGCACCAAGGCGATCGAGCAGCCCGACGGCAGCTGGCATATCGAGGGCGTCAAACGCTTCATCTCCGGCGGTGACGTCGGAGACACCGCCGACAACATCTTCCACCTGACGCTGGCCCGCCCCGAGGGCGCCGGACCGGGCACCAAGGGGCTATCGCTGTTCGTGGTGCCCAAATTCCTGTTCGACTCGCGGACAATGGAATTGGGTGAGCGCAACGGCGTACTGGTCACCAACCTCGAACACAAGATGGGCCTGAAGTCCTCGCCCACGTGCGAGCTCACCTTCGGCGGCGATAAGCCCGCGGTCGGTTATCTGGTCGGCGATGTGCACAACGGCATCGCGCAGATGTTCAATGTCATCGAGCACGCGCGGATGATGGTCGGGGTGCTGTCGGCGGGCACGCTGTCCACCGGATATCTGAATGCCCTGGAATACGCCAAGACTCGCGTGCAAGGCGCGGACCTGACCCAGATGAGTGATAAGACCGCTCCCCGGGTCACCATCACCCACCATCCCGATGTGCGCCGCTCCCTGAT
>JAFMQT010000010.1 GCA_017354515.1 Nocardia sp.
GGGTGGCTCCGCGGCTCCGGCGCCAGCGGGCACCCCGGCCGACGCCGCGACCACGAAGGCCGTCACCGACGCGTTCGTGCAGTTCTTCGACGCGAAACAGCCCGCTGACAAGAGGGCCGCGGTGGTGCAGAACGGTCCGGCCTTCCAGCCCGTGATCGCCGCCATGGGCACCCAGCCGACCTCGGCGACGGTCGCGGCGGTGTCCACCACCGACCCCACCCACGCCAACGTGACCTACTCGCTGCTGATGAACGGTCAGCCGGCGCTGGCCAACCAGGCGGGCCAGGCCATCCAGGACAACGGGCAGTGGAAGGTCGCCGCCACCACCTTCTGCGCGCTGGCGAAACTACAGCCCGGCGCCGCGGTCCCCGGCTGCTGAGCACCTGATTTCTGCGAGGGTGATCCGGTCCGGCGGTACCCGACTACCGCCGGACCGGATCGCCTGCTGCGCGCATGCTACGAGGTTGATCCGAACGCGCGGCGAAGGTGCTGGCACACTGCAGGAGGCCCGCCGGAATCCGGCGGATCGGATGTGCCGGTCATTCCGGTGTGCAGGTGCGCGCGGTCGGCGTCGACCGGGAGAGTGAGTGTCGAAGATGGACGACCACGCGGTGGCCGCCGAGCTCGCCCGGGAAGCCGGTGAGCTCCTGCTCGAGATCCGCGACCAGGGCGGTGCGGTGGGGGACCGGCGTTCCAACGAACTGCTGCTGAAACGGCTCGCGGAGGTGCGGCCCGAGGACGCGGTGCTGTCGGAGGAGAGTGCCGACAATCCGATTCGCCTGTCCCGCGACCGGGTATGGATCATCGACCCGCTCGACGGCACCCGTGAATACGGTCAGCGGCCGCGCCCGGACTGGGCGGTGCATGTGGCCCTCGCGGTGGACGGCCGCGCCGAGATCGGCGCCGTAGCGCTCCCGGTACCCGGACTGGTCCTGGAAACCGGAACCCCGCCGGTGCTGCCACCGGCTCACGACGGCCCACCCCGCATCGTCGTGTCCCGCAGCCGCCCGCCCGCATGCGTGCACTACCTCACCGCCGCCCTCGGCGCCGACACCATCCCGATGGGCTCCGCCGGCGCCAAGGCCATGGCCGTGGTACGCGGCGAAGCCGACATCTACGCCCACGCCGGCGGCCAATACGAATGGGACTCCTGCGCCCCGGTGGCCGTCGCGGCCGCCGCGGGCCTGCACACCTCCCGTATCGACGGCTCCCCCCTGATCTACAACCGCCCCAGCCCCTACCTGCCCGACCTGTTGATCTGCCGCCCGGAACTCGCCCCGACCGTCCTGGACGCGCTGCAAGACTTCGGCGCTCGCTGGTAGGGACGAGTGATCAGGATCCAGCGCGCTCCATCCGAGCTATGCGGGGCCCGGCTCGATCGAAAGGGCGTGAGCGAAGATCCCGTTCGGGTCCCACCGTCGCTTCACTTCTCGGAGCTTGGGGTAGTTGCAGCCGTAGTACAGTTCGGACCACGGTATGCCGGAGCGGTTCCAGACCTCATCGCGAAGGTCGACGTCCGGCCAGTTGATATAGCAGCCGCTGGTCCGTTCGCCGGGAACGGGCACACCACCGGTGGTTGCGAACAGGTCCCGGTAGAACGTGCGGACCCAGTTCAGATGCTTGCCGTCGGCTGCCGGATCGTCCCAGAAACTTGCCACGCTCAGCAGTGCGATCGAATCGCGATGGGGGTTCGCGGTGTCGCGCGGACGCACCGCGTTGATCTGCCCACCCCAGGTCGCGAGCGCCATGATCCCACCGCGCCAGCCGTAGTCGTCGCCGGTGAGGTAGTCGAAGGCCGTCTCGAGCTGGTCCGGATCCAGGTGTGAACGTAGGTATGCGCCTTTGGTTTTCGAGCGCAGCAGGGCTGCGGGCAGGCCGAGGGCATCGGAGGTGTCGGGAATATTCACCGTGTTGTAGAGCCACGACTCGTCCTCCCGTATCGTCGTCGTTCCTGGCGGCAGGCCTGCGGCGACCTCGGTGAAGTACCCGTCCAATGCCTCCCGGCTGCCGGGCCGTCCCGGGTCGATCTGACCGATCAGCATGACGGCGCCGAATTCCTTGCGGAACGCGACCACTGTGCCCCAGACGGACGCGGCGGGACTGTCCGGTGCGCGGTTTCGCTCACACCAGCCGGTGAAATTGCCGACCAGAGTGCTGAAGCCGGCCTCGTCGAGGTCCGCCCAGTTCCAGGACTCGGAAACGACCGTGTATCCGGACGGTCGTTTCGGTAGCAGCCGTGCGGGATCGTCGCCCTCGGCGTTCGGGCTGCGGAACCAGAATGTGGTGGCGACACCGAAATTCCCGCCACCACCTCCGGTGTGTGCCCACCACAGGTCGCGATACGGGTCGCCCTCCTCGCGGGTCGCGATCACCGGCCGCGCCTTCCCGTCCGGGCCCACGACCACGACTTCGACCGCGTACAGGTGATCGCTGATGCAGCCGTGCAGTCGTGACAAAGCGCCGAACCCAGCACCGATCACGTGACCGCCGACGCCGACGCTCGGGCAGGTGCTACCGGGAACAGTTACGCCCCAGCCCATGTCGAGTTCCCGATACAACCGGGCGAAGGTGGCGCCCGCCTGCACGGCAATGGCGCGCCGATCCGAGTCGTAATAGACCGAATCCATGGGGGCAAGGTCGATGACGCATTGGATCGCAGGGTCGTCGACGAATCCCTCGATGCAGTGACCGCCGCTACGCACCGCGAGTTTCTTTCCCGCGCCGACTGTCTCGTCGAGAGCGTCTACCACACCACGGTTGTCGCGGACCATGAAGATTCTCTCGGGTGATCCGACGAAGCGTCGATTGTTGCCGCGCAAGGCCAGGTCCCGATAGCGGGGATCGGTGGGGTTCACTTGTTCTACTCGAGCGTCCATTCCAATCTTCTCCCTGAGATCGAATGCGGACGATAACTTGACCGATGGTCAAGTAATGAGTGTGCGACAATGTGGACCGTCGGTCAAGTTGTTGGCTGAAGAAGGAGGTGCGGTGAGCGCCGGCAAGTCGCGAACCGAACGTGCCGATGCCGCACGGAACCGCCGAGCGATTCTCGATGCCGCGGCCGAGCTGCTGGCCGAACGTGGTGTGGGCAATGTGTCCATCGAGCAGATCGCCGCGGCCGCCGGGGTGGGCAAGGGCACCGTGTTCCATCGGTTCGGCAATCGGGCTGGGCTACTTGGTGACCTCGTGATGGAACGAGCGGAGTCGCTGCGCCAGGCCATTACTTCCGGTGAACCCCCGCTGGGGCCCGGTGCGCCCGCGCGGGAGCGGCTGATCGCCTTCTTCGACGCATGGGCGGATCTCGCCATCGAGAACTTCGAACTCTATGCGGCATTTTCCGCCAGCGCACCCGACCCGCGCTCGGAGGAGTTCCACACGTTCTGGTACCGGCATATCGCAGGACTTCTTCGTGAGCTGCGGCCCGGTATCCCGGACGCCGAACTGCAGGCCGAACTGTTGTTCATGGGGACCTTCGGCGGTCCGGTCGGCCTGCGACTGTTCCGTGCCGGTCAAGGCGGCAGGCTCAAGGCCGCGGTGCTCGAGATCGTCGAGGCCGTCGCATCGTCACCCTGACCGTGTTGTGTTCTGACCTCATTCGTGATCGCTGAGGTAGTCCAGTAATTCGTTGTGCAGCAAGGTGTTCGAGGCGGCGGCGGTGTCGCCGAGCGGGCTGGGGTCACCGTCCAGGCCGGTGAAGGTACCGCCGGCCTCGGTGACGATGATGGCATTGGCGGCCATATCGCCGGGGGATAATTGCGGATCGGCGCAGATGTCGACCACACCCTCGGCCACCATCATGTAGGGCCAGAAATCGCCGTAGGCGCGCGTACGCCACACATCGCGGGACAGTGCGAGGAAGTTGTCCAACCGGCCCTCGGCGTCCCAGCCCGTGACCGTGGAGTAGGCGAACGAGGCATCCCGCAGTGCCGACACTCCGGAGACACGCAGGCGCGAGGCCGAGGACAGGCTGCGGCCGGTGAAGGCGCCGTGATCCTTCGCGGCCCACCAGCGACGCGCGAGCGCAGGGGCCGATACCACGCCGACGACCGGCCGATACCCACCTTTCGATATCTCCAGCAGCGAGATCTGCGTGGCCCACACCGGCACCCCCCGCGCATAGTTCTCCAGTCCGTCGATGGCGTCGACCACCCAGCAGCGCGGACCCCCGCCCACCAAACCCTCACCGGCGCCGAGCACCGCGTCGCGTGGTCGGGACCGGCGCAGCTGGCCGCGGATGAGCTTTTCCACCGCGGTCTCGGCCGCGCCCGACTCGTCCATATCCGGTCTGCTGTGGATCTCGAGGTCGAGGCCCTTGAAGCGATCCATATTCACCGAATCGGCGGAATCGGCGAGGACATGGGCGAAGCGGAGATCGTCGAGGTGGTCTTGCATGCTTGCAAGCTATCCGCCGTAGGTGCACACTGCCACCGGCCGCGAACCACCGGACTTGTAGGCGGACACGGAAATACAGCTATGGCTAACTGTCCGTTAATCACGATTACTGATCCCGTACAACAGTATTCGGTCCGGTATCCTGATTTGCTCGGCATGGGGTAACACATCAGCGTTCATCGACGATGTCATGGCTATCCGATATCGACCGAAGGAGCCCGTCTGATGCGCAGAACCGCCGCCGTACTGGCTCTGGCCTTCGCCGCCACGGCGTTCGGTGCCGGAACCGCTGTCGTCGCACCGCAGCCTGCCCCGCCCCAGCCGTGGGGGAAGCCTCGGGCGATCGATCCGATTCCGCCCCAGGTACAACAACACTGAGCGAGTTCGACCCGCCGAGACCCGCCTGGATTCGGACGGGTCTCAGCTCCGGTGTACCAGCGGACCGAGCGCGCGACCGGCGAGGTCGAGGATTCCGGGCTCATGGCCGTTGGCGACCATATTGACGATGATGCCGTCCACGCCGTGATCGAGGACCCGGCGCTGGATCTGCTCGGCGATATCGTCGGGATCGCCGACGAAGTGACGATCGGTCTGCCCCTGCCGCATGGCGGGGGTGGAAAGCCCCGACAGATCCTGTTTCGACTGCTTCTCCAGCAGTTCGGCGTGCAGTTTGCGAGCGCGGTCACCGTCCTCGTCGACGATCAGATAGGCCAGATAGCTGGTTTCCAGGGTGCCGGGATCGCGGCCGATCTCCGCACAGCGCGCGTGCAGCGCCGCCATTTTGCGGGGCAGTTCGGTGGCGTTGCATATCATGTTGAGGTGATCGGCGTAGCGGGCGGCCAGCGCGAAGGTCTTCTTCTCCCCGCCGCCGCCGAGCATGATCGGCAGATCGTCGCGCACCCGCGGTTCGTTGAGCGCCTCGTGGGTGTGGTACCACCGTCCCTGCACGGTGGGATGCTCACCGCGCAGCATCGGCGCGATGATCGACAGCGCCTCCTCGAGTCGTGCGAATCGGTCGGTGAAGGTGCCGAATTCGTAGCCGTAGCCGATGTGCTCGAGCTCGTACCAGCCCGCACCGATGCCGAGCACCGCCCGTCCGCCGCTGACGACATCCAGGGTCGTCACGGTTTTGGCGAGCGTCGCGGGATTGCGGTAGGTGTTCCCGGTGACCAAGGTGGACAACTGAATTCGCTCGGTGGCGGCGGCCAGCGCGCCGAGGGTGGTGTATGCCTCCAGCATCGGCTCCTCGGGTGCGCCGATGGTGGGCAGCTGATAGAAGTGATCCATTACGAAGGCGGCGTCGAACCCCGCCGCCTCCGCGTCCCGCGCCTGCGCGACCACCGAGGGAAACACCTCACGTGCCGACGCCGCATGACTGAACGAGGGCATCTGGTAGCCGAGCCGGATCGACTTCCGGGTGCCGCCGGACCGAGTATCGCTGGGTGCGTTCGTCATAGGGAAAGGCTAGGACCTGGAGTGTTCTCCAGGTCAACCCCTTGGTGTGAACGGCCCAGGTTGGGTCAGAGTTGCGCCAGGCGGGGTGCGCTCTGGTGGGAGCGGACCCAGGCTCCCGCCTCTCGGGTGAGCTCGTAGCCGCTGCCCAGTAGTCCGTCGAGAACGAGGGCGCGCCGGACATGGTTGTGCAGATCGTGCTCGGCGGTGAAACCGATTCCGCCCATAACCTGCTGACAGTTGCGGGAGGCGGTGCGTGCGGCCTGGCCGGCGGCGGCCTTGGCGAGCAGCGCGCCGAGGTCGTCGTGGGCGGTGGCCAAGGTGGCTTCGGCGCCTTCGATCGCCACCAGAGTTTCGGCGAGGCGGTGCCGGACCGCCTGGTGCGAGGATATCGGGCGGCCGAATTGCACCCGGTCGAGGGCGTGCCGGCGGGCCAGGTCGAGCATGGTGCGGCTGGTGCCCACCAGCCACCAGGACAGCGCGCGGCGGGCCTCGGCGATGGGCAGGGTTTCCCCGGAAGCGACTGTGTGCAAGGGGAGTTCGGGATCCAGGGCATCGGCGTCGGTGCCCGCGCCCGCCTCACGTTCCCATCGCACCCACCGGCCGCCGGCATAGGGCATCGGCACCGTGGCGGGCAGCTGCCGACCGGCGGCGTGGGCGATCACATCATTGAGAACCGGTGCGTGCGAACCGGTTTCACCGAGCAGACCGAAGACCACGGGAATCGCGGTATCGGGGGATTCGCGAAGCAGGTCGAGCCAGCCGAATTCGCGCAGTGCCGCATCGAGTTCGCTGCCGCGGCAACGGTTCATGGTGCCGCGCAGGCTGTCGCCGAGCAGGGCGATCTCGGCGGCATCCATCTGGGAGGTGCTGGGGGAGCTCACTTCTCATTCCTTCCCGAGGTCCAGCAGGCGCCGGGCGATGATATTGCGCTGGATCTCGGCGGTGCCGCCGTAGATGGTGGCCGCGCGCGAGTACAGGAATTCGGTGCGCCATTCCGGGTCGTCGAATTCCATGGTGCCGGGCAGTAGATCGCGAGCGGTGTCGAACAGTCGCTGTTCGGCGGTGGCCAGCAGCACTTTGTCGATGGAGGTTTCCGGGCCCAGCCGCTGCCCGTCCGCCAGGCGCTGCTGGGTGCGGTGGGAACGGCAGCGCACGGTGTGCAGCGCCAGATATGCCGCGCCCAGGGCAGCGTCGTCGGGTACCTCGGTGCTTGCGACCAGCGCATCGAATCGCGTGAACAGATATGCGATGCGATGCCAGAAGCAGGTGGAACGCTCGTGCGGTAGCAGATCCATCGCCACCCGCCACCCGTCACCGGGTTGCCCGAGCATCCGCTCGCCCGCAACGACCACATCGTCGAAGTACACTTCGGCGAATTCGTCGACCCCGTGCATGGTCCGCAACGGGCGCACCGTGATTCCGGGCGAGTCCATATCCACGAAGAACGCGGTGATGCCGTGGTGCCCGGGCCCGGTGCGGGTCAGCAGCACACACCGAGCCGAGTACTGCGCCAGACTGGTCCACACCTTCTGCCCGCTGATCACCCAATTATCGCCGTCGGCAACGGCTTTGGTGCTCAGCGAGGCCAGATCGCTACCGGAACCGGGTTCGGAGAATCCCTGGCACCACTGCTCGCGCCCGGACAGCAGGGCGGGCACCATCTCGGCGGCGAGCTGCGGGCGGGCATAGGAGATCATCGTGGGCGCGAGCACTTCCACCATCGAATAGATGCCGGGCTCGGCCAATCCCCGGGTGGCGACCTCCTCGCCCAGGACCGCGCGCAGCGCGGCCGGCCCGCCGAGTCCGCCGACCGCCTCGGGCCAGCCGTAGCGCATCCAGTCCGCGTCGTACAGTGCCCGGCGCACCCGGGCCAGCTGCCGGACTTCCGCGTCCAGACTGCGATCGTGGCCGGGGGTGAGGTCGTTGGCGTCCAGCCAGCGCCGCACCGAATCCCGGAATGTCGCGATATCCATAACCGCCGTTACCTTCTCGAGGAGTCAGACACCGGGACGTTCGAACGAGTGCGGGATACCGGAATCGTGTTCGCCGCTGCGCCGGATGAAGGTCATCTTGCGGGTCTTGATCCGCCATCCGTCCTCGGTGCGCACATAGGTGTCGCTGTAGTAGCCAATCCGCATATCGTGCGCGGAATGCTCGACGAAGCACAGCGTCTGGGTTCCGGTCGCGGTGTCGCCGTCGATGTCGAGCACCGGTGTGCCGGTCATGAACAGACCTTTGGGCGCGGCCGCGACCAGTTCCGGGAACACGTCCAGGGTGTAGGTGTCGCCGAAGGCGGAGTAGGTCCCGTCGGGTGCGAAAACCCTGATCAGACCGTCGATATCGCCCTGGGTGATGGTCACCGCGTAGCGGGCCAGCAGTTGCTGGATATCGAGCAGATCGTCATTTCTGGACATAGGTCTTGCCGCCTTTCATCACGAATCGCACATCCCGCGTGAGGGTGATGTCGTCCACGGGATTGCCTGGTACGCCGATGATGTCGGCGAGCAGACCGGGCGCGAGCCGGCCACGGTCGTCGGCGTCGATGAGCTCGGCCGCGTTGATCGTCCCGGCGCGCAGCACGTCGATCGGTTTCAGACCGCGTTCGACGAGCGCTACCAGCTCATCGGCGTTGCGGCCGTGCGGGATTGCCGGAGCGTCGGTGCCGACCGCGAGCCGCACTCCGGCGTCGTAGGCGGCCTTCACCGAGATCCGGGCCTTGGGGAACATCTCGGCGGCCTTGGCCTGCAACGCCGGATCGGCCTTGGACACATCCATCGCATCGGCCAGCCGGGTGGTGGGCACCAGCCAGGTATTGGCCCGCACCATCTGCGCGATGGTCTCGTCGTCGATGAGGAATCCGTGCTCGATGCAGTCGATTCCGGCGGCGATGGCGTGCCGTACGGCATCGGCGCCGTGCGTGTGGGCGGCCACCTTCAGCCCGCGCCGATGCGCCTCGTCGACGATCGCGCGTAGTTCCTCATCCGAATAGTGTTGCGCGCCAGGGGCTCCGGTCAGGGACATGACCCCGCCCGAGACGCAGATCTTGATCAGCTGCGCACCGTGCTTGATCTGGTAGCGCACCGCCTTGCGGACCTCGTCCACGCCGTTGGCGATGCCCTCCTCGATGGTCAGATGCAAGATGTCGGGCATGAACGCGGAGAACATCGTCGGATCCAGATGTCCGCCCGTGGGCGTGATGGCGTGCCCGGCCGGAACGATCCGCGGACCGTCCACCCACCCCTTGTCGATCGCCTTGCCCAGCGCCACATCCAGCAGATAACCACCGGTTTTGACGAACAGGCCCAGATTGCGGACGGTGGTGAATCCGGCCCGCAGGGTGCGGCGGGCATTGCCCACCGCACGCAGCACCCGCGTGGCCGGATCGTCGGTGACACTGGAGGCCAGGCCGGTCTCTCCGCGCCCGCCCATCAGCAGGTTGACTTCCATATCCATCAGACCGGGCAGCAGCACCAGATCGCCGAGATCGATGATCTCGCCCTCCGGTTCGCCTCCCACGCCCACGATGCGGTCGTCTTCGACCCGGATCACACCGGGGCGGATGATCTCGCCGGATTCGACGTCCAGGACCCCGGCGGCCCGCAGTGTCAGCATCGGCTACACCACCGACTCTCGGACCAGATCCAGATACGCGGCCCCCGAATCGGGAACGCGCGGCTGCTTCCAGACCTCGACCGGGAAGGAGACCATGATCAGCGACTGCATCAGATGCGTCAGATACCGTGCGTCGTCGGGCATCTCGTCGAGCGGGAACTGGTCCAGATAGTCCAGCGCCTCCTCGAGCCGGGGGAACGCGGCGTCGTAGAGCGCCTGCATTTCCTCCATGTTGGAGGCGAGCCGCTTGCGGTAGCGGTCCGGCTCGGCCTCGATGATCCAGTCCGAGAACTTCTCCAGATCGGCGAATTCGCCGGGCAGTTTCTTGACTTCAGGCGTTGGCATCGCGGTACTCCTGAACTTTGGTCTGCGCGACATGATGCAGATGCCGCAACAGGACTTCCTGGTCGTTGAGGGGGAATTCCTTGATGACGCTGGTTTCCAGCATCGTCTGGGTGGCCTCGAGGGTGTTGGCGTCCTGCAACGCGTATTCCTTGAAGGTCACCCCGGCCAATTCCTGCCGCAGCCGTTCACGCGCGTTCTTGGGCGGGACGAAATACAGGTTCGCCTCGAAGATGTGGGTGCGCACCGAGGTCGGCCACCAGGTGTAGGTGAGGTACCAGCCCGGCTCCCAGATCAGGATCGCGAAATTCGGGAAAACGTCGAATTCGTCCACGCCCCACGCCCGGTGACCGGACGGGTTGATCGCGGCCGGCTTCTGATCCAGGCCCTCGATATCGGGCTTGTCCCACGGTCCGAACAGGCCCGAACGCAGCACCCGCTCGATGGGCTTGACCATTTTGGGGTCCTTCGGCGGGGCCATACCGCCCCAGGAGGACACCATCGAATGCGGGGAGTCGATCTGATAGTGCAGCGCCTCGAAGCCGACGTCGGCCAATTTGTCGGCCTCGTCCTTGACCGCCTGCTTCATATGCAGGATCGGCGCGTGATAGAACTCGGCGAACGCGTCGATGAACAGTTTCCAGTTACTGCCCACCTCGGCCTTGTAGCTGTAGACCTCGGTGAATTCGTGGAAGGGAAACCCCTCGAGTCCCTTCACCATCGTGCCGAGATAGTCCTCCAGCGCGGGGGCGTCGGGGTCGACGTTGATGAAGATGAACCCCTCCCACACCTCGCAGCGCACATCGGCCAGGCTGTAATCGGCCTTGTCCATGCCGAAGAATTCCTTCTCCTGCTGGACGAATGTGCAGGTGCCGTCGAGGTTGTAGCGCCAGGCATGGTATTTGCAGGTGAACTGCCGGCAGGTGCCGGAGGTCTCCTCGTTGGGAAAGTCGTCCCACACCAGCTTGTTACCGCGGTGGCGGCAGATGTTGTGGAAGGCGCGGATGACATCGTCGGTGCCGCGGACGATGATCAGCGAGGTGCCGATGCAGGACAGTTCCTTGGTGAAGTAACTGCCTTTGCGTGGAAGTTGGAGATCACGGCCCACGCACAGCCAGCTCTTGCGGAAGATCGCGTTGCGCTCGTCCTCGTAGAACTGCGGATCGGTGGAGTCGGTGTAGTCGACCGTGCCGGTACCCAGCTCGGGATAGGCCTCGGTCCAGCTACCGGCTGCTGGTTTGGTGAAGTGCGGCAAGGGATTACCTTTCGTCTCCGGCCTTGATGCCGAACGTGTTGAAGGCCTTCGCGACCATCGCGTAACCGCCGACGGTGAAGACCAGATCCATGCGCTGGCGTTCGTCGAGATACGGGGTCAGCGCATCCCACGACGAGTCCGACAGGCTCGACTTCTCGTCGAGTTCGTCGACCGCCGCCAGCAGTAGCCGATCGAATTCGGCGGTCAGCTCGCCGCGCGTGATGCCCTCGATATCGGCCTCGGAGATACCGGAGCCGGCCGCCATCGCGACGTGATGGTTCCACTCGTAGTCGCAGCTGTGCCGGTGCGCGATACGCAGGATGGTGATCTCGCGTACGCGCGTGGGCAGACTCGAGCGGAACAGCAGGTAGACGCCGAATCCGAGATAGGCTTCGGCGAGATCGGGGTGCCTGGCCAGCACCGACATCGCCGGTCCGGCGTTCTCGGGATTGCGGCGCCAGCGCGGTAGCAGCGCGGACAGGGAGCCTCGCACGCGGTCGTCCCATTGGTCGGCCGGCAGCGGCGGCAGGCTCATCCTTCCTCCTCTCGTTGAGGAGAATGACATTCTCCTTATCTGACCGATAGATTCTCACGAGTTCGGGTGGCAAGTCAACGCGGAGCGGCCAGCTGCGCGGATCTCGTTTCAGAAGGTTGATTCTCCAAATATGAGAAGATAGTTTCCTAGGAACGTTCAGCAGAGAGGTGGCCGATATGCCAGCACTACGTCCCGGTGAGCAGCTCGCCAGCACCGTCTGCGCCGCCAAGGTGGTGGTGGTGCGCGCGCCGGCTGACACCGATCTCGAATTGACCTGCGGTGGAAAGCCTCTGGTGCCCGCGGCCGGAGCCGAGGCGCACGCCAACAGCGGCGAACCGGTCACCCTGATCGGCAAGCGGTACGTCGACGCCGCCGACACCGTCGAATTGTTGTGCACCAGTGCGGGTTCGGGCGAACTGGCCTGCGGCGGTGAGCCGATGACGATCAAGGCCGCCAAGGCGCTCCCGGCCTCGGACTGATACCGGCCGACGATCTCGAGAACAGGGGTGAACTGTGTCCACCGGAATGAGTTTCGAGCCCAGTGAGGATCAGCAACTGATCCGCGCGGGCGTGGCCGAGCTGTGCCGCAAATTCGACGATCGCTACTGGATGGAGAAGGATCGCGACCACGAATTCCCCACCGAGTTCTATTCCGCGATCGCCTCCGGCGGCTGGCTCGGGATCACCATCCCCGAGGAGTACGGCGGGCACGGATTGGGTCTGACCGAGGCCACCATCCTGGCCGAGGAGGTCTCGCGCTCGGGTGGCGCGATGAACGCCGCCACCGCCATCCACCTGTCGATCTTCGGGATGCAGCCGGTGGTCAAACACGGCTCCGAGGAACTCAAGCAGGCCACCCTGCCGCGGGTCGCCGCCGGCGATCTGCACGTGTGCTTCGGTGTCACCGAACCCGGTGCGGGCCTGGACACCAGCCGCATCACCACCTTCGCCCGCCGCGACGGCGACGACTACGTGGTCAACGGCCGCAAGGTGTGGATCTCCAAGGCCCTCGAATCCGAGAAGATTCTGCTGCTGACCCGCACCACGCCATATGACCAGGTCACCCGCAAAACCGAAGGGATGACACTGTTCATGACCGATATCGACCGCGATCGGATGGATATCCGGCCGATCGCCAAGATGGGCCGCAACGCGGTCTCCTCCAACGAGGTGTTCATCGACGATCTGCGGATTCCGGCCGCGCATCGGGTCGGCGAGGAGGGCAAGGGCTTCAAATATTTGCTCGACGGCCTGAACCCCGAACGCATGCTGATCGCCGCCGAAGCGCTCGGCATCGGCAGGGTGGCACTGGACCGCGCGGTTGGCTACGCCAAGGAACGGGTGGTCTTCGACCGCCCGATCGGCATGAACCAGGGGATTCAGTTCCCCCTCGCGGATTCGCTGGCGCACCTGGATGCCGCCGAGCTCGTGCTGCGCAAAGCCACGTGGCTCTACGACAACGGCAAACCCTGTGGGCGAGAGGCGAATACCGCCAAATACCTGTGTGCGGAGGCCGGCTTCCAGGCCGCCGACCGCGCACTGCAGACCCACGGCGGGATGGGTTATGCCGAGGAATACAACGTTTCCCGCTATTTCCGGGAGTCGCGCGTGATGCGGATCGCGCCCGTCAGCCAGGAAATGATCTTGAACTATCTGGGTTCGCACACCCTGGGATTGCCGAGGAGCTACTGATGGCGGGACTTTTCGATCTGAGCGGACGGGCGGCCATGGTCACCGGCGCTGCCGGGGGTATCGGCGCGGCGGTGGCGCAGGCGCTGGCCGAGGCGGGCGCGTCGGTGCTGGTGACCGATATCAATCCCGAGGCCGCGGCGGCGGTGGCGGAGAAGATCAACGGCAACGGCGGAAAGGCCGCGAGCTGCGGTCTGGACGTATCCGACCGCGCGGCCGCCGATGCCGCGGTGCAGCAGTGCGCGGAGCTGGCCGGTGGGACCATGCACATCCTGGTCAACAACGCCGGGATCACCGATCCGGCAATGTTCGGCAAGACCACCGTGGATTCGATGCGCAAGCTCTACGAGATCCACACGCTGGGCACCTTCAACTGCTCGCAGGCGGCGCTGGCGAAACTGGCCACCGACGGCACCGGGCGCATCATCAACGTCACCTCCTCGGCCGGACTGGTCGGAACCCTGGGACAGGTGAACTATTCGGCGGCCAAGGCCGCGATCGTCGGCGTAACCAAATCCCTGGCCCGGGAGCTGGCCCGGAAGAACATCCTGGTCAACGCGCTGGCCCCGCTGGCGGCCACGCCGATGACCGACACCATCCGCACCGACGAGCGTTTCGCCGAGCAAATGCTCAACCGAATCCTGTTGCGCCGCTGGGCCACCCCCGAGGAGGTGGCCGGCGCGTTCGTGTTCCTGGCCTCGGACGCGGCCTCCTTCGTCACCGGGCAGGTGCTGCCGGTGGACGGTGGCATGGTGTTGTGATGATGATCGATCCGCAGGAAGCGGGTCCGCTCGCCGGCATCACCGTGGTGGCGATGGAGCAGGCGGTGTCGGCGCCGATGTGCACCCGCACGCTGGCCGATTTCGGCGCCCGGGTGATCAAGGTGGAGAATCCGGCCGGCGGTGATTTCGCCCGCTACTACGACGATGTGGTCAACGGCCAGGCCGCCCACTTCGTCTGGGTGAACCGCGGAAAGGAATCGATCACCCTGGACCTGAAATCCGCTGTGGGAGTGGACCTGCTGCACCGGATACTGGACCGCGCCGATGTCCTGGTGGCGAATCTGGCGCCCGGCGCCCTCGAACGGCTGGGATTGTCGCCGGCCGAACTCGAGCGGCGGCATCCGGATCTGATCTCGCTGACCATCGACGGCTTCGGCGCCGGCGGCCCGCTGTCCCACAAACGCGCCTACGACCTGCTGGTCCAGGCCGAATCCGGGGTGTGCTCGGTGACCGGGACCGCCGATTCTCCGGCCAAACCGGGCCCGCCGGTGGCCGATGTGACGACCGGTCTGTACGCGGCCCTGTCGATCGTGGCGACCCTGTGCGGGCGGATGCGGCGGGGCCCGGGAGCGGGCACCGCGATCGCGGTGAGCCTGTTCGACACGATGGCCGAGATGATGGGTTACCACCTGACCTATTCCCGGCACAGCGGAATCGATCAGGCACCGCTCGGGATGAGCTCGCCGGCGGTCGCCCCGTACGGTGCCTATCGCACCGCCGACGGGCAGACGGTCGTACTGGGCACCACCAACGACCGGGAATGGCAGCGGTTGGCCCGCGAGATCCTCGATCGCCCCGACCTGGCCGACAACGACCGCTTCCGGACCAATCCGGGTCGCGTGGCCCACCGCGCCGAATTGGACGCCGCGATCGGAACCTGGTGCGGCAAACACGATCTCGCCGAGATCCAGGATGCCGCGGACCAGGCCGGAATCGGCAACTCCCGGTACAACCGGCCCAGCGAGGTGCTGGCCCACCCCCAACTGTCCGAACGGGGCCGGTGGTGTGAGATCGACACCCCGGGCGGGCCGATTCCCTCACTGCTGCCACCGGCGGTCATCGAGGGCTACCGGCCGGCGCTGGGCGCGGTCCCCGGCCTGGGTCAGCACACCGATGCGATCCTGGACGAATTAGGCTGTCCGGCAGCCGATATCGCTCGCTGGCGATCCGAGGGAGTGATCGGCGCGGCCTACCGGACCGAAAGTGACGCCCATGCGGGATGATTCGGTACTGCTGGTCGAGGACCGCGACGGCGTCCGGACCCTGACCCTCAATCGCCCGCACCACAAGAACGCGATCGACGCGCAGCTGTGGCGGGCACTGCAGGATGTGCTGCGCGAGACCGCCGAGGACCGGTCGGTGCGCGCGGTCGTGATCACCGGCGCGGGCGGAGATTTCTGTTCCGGCGCCGATATCTCCAATCCGGACAACGGACATCCCATCTACCGGATGCGCGCGCTCACCGAGGTCGCGCTGGCCCTGTACGAGCTGCCCATGCCGAGTGTGGCCAAGGTCCGCGGGGTGGCCGTGGGCGCGGGCTGGAATCTGGCGCTGGGCTGCGATTTCGTGGTGTCCACCCCGGAGGCGAGGTTCTCCCAGATCTTCGTCAAGCGCGGATTGTCCCCGGATCTGGGCGGCAGCTGGCTGCTGCCGCGCATCGTCGGCCTGCAGCAGGCGAAAAGACTTGCGCTGCTGGGTGAGACGATCACCGGCGAGCAGGCCCGACAGATGAATCTGGTCACCTGGGTGCGGCCCGAGGATCAGATCGACGAGTACGTCGATGAGCTGGCGGCCCGGCTGGTGGCCGGCGCCTCGGTCGCGATGGCGCAGACCAAGGCGCTACTGAACGAGGGCGCCGATCGCACTGTGCGGGAGGCGCTGTCGAGTGAGGCACGCGCCCAGGGCATCAATTTCGCCACCGCGGACGCGGTGGAGGCGTTCGCCGCCTTCTCCGAGAAACGCCAACCCCGATTCACCGGCCGCTGGACCGTGGTCCGGCCGCCGCCGCGCCGCCCCGAGCGGCCCGAGAACGAAGGTCGAGAACATGCGTGAGGTAGTCATCGCCGCGGCGGTCCGCACCCCGATCGGCAAACGTAAAGGGGCACTGGCCGATGTCCACCCGGTGGATCTGTCGGCGCTGGTATTGAACGCGCTCACCGAGCGCACCGGTGTGGATCCGGGGATCGTCGAGGATGTCATCTGGGGCTGTGTATCCCAGGTGGGCGATCAGTCCTCGAATGTGGCGCGCTATGCGGTGCTGGCGGCGGGCTGGCCCGAAGCGGTCCCGGGTACCACGATCAACCGCGCCTGCGGATCGAGTCAGCAGGCCATCGATTTCGCCGCGGCCGTGGTCGGCTCCGGAATGCAGGATGTGCTGGTCGCCGGCGGTGTCGAGTCGATGTCTCGGGTGCCGCTGGGCGCCGCGCGCTCGACCGGCGCACCGTACGGGCCCAAAGCCCTTGCCCGCTATGACGATTTCTCCTTCAATCAGGGGATCTCGGCCGAACTGATCGCCGAGAAGTGGGGACTGTCCCGCGCGCGCCTGGACGAGTACTCGGCCCGCTCACACGAACTGGCGGCGAAGGCGATCGACTCCGGTGCGTTCACCGAACAGATCGTGCCGGTCCGGGTACCCGCCGACGGCGATTCGGACAGCACGGAATTCACCACCGACGAGGGGTTGCGGCGCGGCACCTCGGCGGAGAGCCTGGCGGGACTCAAGCCCGCCTTCCGCGAGGACGGAGTGATTCACGCCGGCAACTCCTCGCAGATCTCCGACGGGGCGGCGGCGGTACTGATCACCACCGCCGACAAGGCCCGGGAACTGGGCCTGACCCCGCTGGCGAAGTATCGCGGGGGAGCGGTCACCGGCGCCGACCCGGTGCTGATGCTCACCGGTCCCATTGCGGCCACCCGAAAGGTGCTCGGCGACACCGGTTTGCAGGTCTCGGATATCGGCGTCTTCGAGGTCAACGAGGCATTCGCTCCGGTGCCGCTGGCCTGGCTGGCCGAAACCGGAGCCGATGCGGCCCGGCTGAATCCGGTCGGTGGCGCGATCGCGGTCGGACATCCGCTCGGCGGCTCCGGCGCGATTCTGCTCACCCGCATGCTTCACCACATGCGCGACAACGGAATTCGGTACGGCTTGCAAACCATGTGCGAGGGCGGCGGCACCGCCAACGCCACCGTCGTCGAACTGATCGGCTGAGCCGACTATCCCCTAGGGAGGCCTGATGCGCCGCGACCTGTACACCGCAGACCACGAATCCTTCCGGGAGCTGGCCCGCGATTTCATCGAGAAGGAGGTTGTCCCCGCTTACCCGGAATGGGAGCGGGCCGGCCGGATGCCGCGCGAAACCTTCCGGCGCCTGGGCGAATTGGGGCTGCTGGGTTTCGCGATACCGGAGGAGTACGGCGGTGCCGGACAGCGCGACTACCGCTACAACGCGGTTCTGCAGGAAGAGGCCGCGCGGGCGATGGTCACGCTGTCGACCGTGCGCACCCAGCTGGATGTGATCCTGCCGTACTTCCTGGAGTACGCGAACGCGCAGCAGCGCCAACGATGGTTCCCTGGCCTGGCCTCGGGTGAACTGCTGACCGCCATCGCCATGACCGAACCCGGTACCGGCTCGGACCTGGCGGGAATGCGAACCTCGGCGGTCAAGGACGGCGAGGATTACATTCTGACCGGTGCGAAAACCTTCATCACCGGCGGTCTGCTCGCGGATCTGGTGATCGTGGTGTGCCGGACCTCCACCGATCCGGACAACCGGCGCAACGGCCTGACCCTGCTGGTGGTCGAGGACGGGATGCCCGGCTTCGAGAAGGGCCGGGTGCTGGAGAAGATGGGCTGCAAGGTGCAGGACACCGTCGAATTGTCCTTCGACCAGGTCCGGGTTCCGGCCGCCAACCGGCTCGGCGAGGAAGGTAAGGCGTTCGGCTATCTGGGGCACAACCTGGGGCAGGAACGGCTGACGGTCGCCTGTGGTTCGGTGGCGCAGTCGCGGGCGGCGATCGCGGCGACCGTCGACTATGTGAAGGAGCGCAAGGCATTCGGCACCCCCGTCGCCTCGTTCCAGAACACCAAATTCGAACTGGCGGCGATGTCGGCGGAGGTCGAGGCCGCGCAGACGATGCTGGATCGGGCGGTGGCCGATCTGGTGGACGGCGTGCTCTCGGGGGCCGACGCCGCGCGCGTGAAACTGTTCTGCACCGAGGTCCAGGCCCGGGTGGTGGACCGGTGCCTGCAATTGTTCGGCGGTTACGGATACATGATGGAATACCCGATCGCGCGCCTGTACACCGATGCCCGGGTGGCGCGCATCTACGCCGGCACCAGCGAGGTGATGAAGACGATCATCGCCAAATCGCTTCAGCTGTAAGCGGATTCGGCACACGGGCATCCCGGCCGCGCGCGGCCGGGATGCCTATCCGCTAGCCCTCTTCGGGGGAATCGGTGCAGCGCTGCAGATACAGCCCCTCGCCGAGGGTCGCGAGCAGTTCGATCTCTGTCTCGAGATAGTCGACGTGGCTCTCCTCGTCCGCCAGGATCTCCTCGAAGATGCGCGCGGAGGTGACATCGCCGCGCGAGCGCATCAATTCGATTCCGGGTCGCAGGCGGTTGACCGCCTCCATCTCGACGGCCAGATCGGCCTCGAGCTGCTCGCCCACGGTCTGCCCGATTCGCAGCGGGTTGAGCTTCTGGTAGTTGGGCAGTGAATCCAGGAACAGGATCCGGTCGGTGAGGGTCTCCGCGTGCTTCATCTCGTCGATGGACTCGTGGCGGGTGTGGCGCGCCAATCGCTTATATCCCCAGTCCTCCTGCATCTTGGCGTGCAGGAAGTACTGGTTGATCGCCGTGAGTTCGGCTGTCAGCTGCTCGTTGAGCAGCGCGATGATTTCCTTGTCGCCTTCCATAAGCTGATCGTGGCACAGCTGATGGCGGGCACGCGGTAGCGGGGTCGATAAGAAAGTGCAGGTAGGTAAGCCTCTACTCAGGCAGCGGGACTGGTCTGGGCCCGGCAGATCTCCTCGGACAACCGCGAGGTGCAGGTGCCGCAGCCGGGCTTCCAGCCGCATGCCTGCTTGAGCTGCTTGGTGGAGCACGCGCCGGCGGCGACATGGCTGTGCACGTCTGCTTGGGAGACGGCATTGCAGATGCAAATGTACACGGCAGCCTCGCGGTGTTCGAGCGACAAGTAGCGGACTACTTCATAGGGCCCACCTCGGAGGGTGAGGCTTCCCTAAGCAGGTAACCCTTACCTAAGGTAGCATCCGGCCGAACCTCATGGCAACGGTTTCCGCGAAGCATTAGTTAACGCTTACCTACATTATTCCCGGCGGTCGTCGCCGATGTCAGCGATTTCGCGTTCGCGGGTGCGCTGCAGACTCCCGCAGAGGTGGTCGGCAACAGATCAGCATCCATCGGTATTTCGAATCTGTGCAGGTGGGACCCTGCGGTACGGTCGTTGTAGTGACAAGTCGGCAATCAACGTGCATGGCCGCCGTCATCGGCGCCGGCGCCCGAATGGCCCACCGAAGGTAATCGGTGGGACGAAGGAGGACGACGTGCTCCACACCGACATCCCGACCCGCCGCGAGATCGAGAAGCTCGCCGATTGGACCGCGCCCTGGTCGGTGTCGATCTATCAGCCCACCGAGGCCGCCACGGCGACCCCCGATGCCGGTCGGATCGACTTCGCCAATCGGGTTCGTACCGCCGCTGAATCGGTGACCGATGCCGAGGCTCGGGCCGCGATCGTCGATCAACTCGAGGATCTGACCGATGACGAGGATTTCTGGCGTTATCAATCCCACACCCTCGTGGTGCACGTGTCGCCGGTCCGGATGTGGACGTTCCGGATTCCCAATCGGCTCGGCGAGGCGCTGACGGTCTCGGACCGGTTTCTGCTCACACCGCTGTTGCGTGCGGTCACCTTTCCGCAGGCGGCGTATGTGCTGGCGCTGTCGGAGGGCGCGGTGCGCCTGGTGGAGGTCACCCCGGACGAGCCGGCCGTGGACGTCCGGGTCCCGGATCTACCCGCCGGCGCCTCCGACTACGCGAAGAAGGCCTCGATCACCGACCGTGCCCCGAAAGGTCGCCTGCAGGGCAGTGAGGGCAAGAAGGTGCTGGTCCGACAATACGCGCGAGCGGTGGAGCGGGCGCTGCGAGATGTGTTGTCCGGACGCGATATTCCGCTGATCCTGGCCGCCCCGGAACCCATCGGCTCGATCTTCCGTTCGGTGGCGACCTACGGTGAACTGCTCATCGACGGCATCGCCGGCAACCCCGATCAGGTGACCGACAAGGAACTGGCCGACCGGGCCAGGCACATCCTCGACGGCCACTACGCCTCCGAACTCGCCGAACTGCGCGAGCTGTTCGACACCCGCCGCGCGCAGGGCCGTGCGAGCACCGATCTGGCCGATATCGCACGAGCGGCGACCTTCGGCGCGGTGCATACGGTCATGGTGGATATCGATCGGGCCGTGCCGGGTACGGTGTCGGCCGATGACGGGGCACTGGAATTCGGTGCCGAATCCGATTCCGGGGAACCGGGAATCACCGACGAGGTCGCCCGGCGGGTATTGCTGTCCGGCGGTCGGGTGGTCGCGGTGCGCCGCGACGACATTCCCGAGGAGGCGGCCGCGGCGGCGATTCTCCGGTATTCGCTGTGAACTGAAATTGTCCGGTCGGACGTATACCGGCCGAATCGGCGAATCCGCGCGTGCCGGTGGGTGCTTTGATAGCATTTTTTCCGGTCGGCATACGGAGGGATTCTTTCATGGCTAACACATCGTCCGCTCGGATACTACCGGCGGACAAATCCGAATGGGCACCGGAATTGGTGGAATTCATCGGTTCGTTCCGGTCGTCGGTACTGGGCGACATACCGGCCGACACCCATCCCGCCGGCGCCAACCTGCTCGGCACATTGGCCCGTTATCCGGCCCTGACAAAGGCTTTCCTGACCTTCAACGGGCATCTGCTGTACGGGTCCACACTGACCGACCGGCAGCGCGAGCTGATGATCCTGCGGGTGGCCGCGATTCGCGAATGCGACTACGAGTGGGCCCAGCACTCCATTCTGGCGAAAATCGCCGGGGTGCCGCCGGAGCAGATCGACAAAGTCGCGGACATCGAACTCGGCGACGAATGGACAGTGGCCGAGAAAGCACTGCTGGCCGCTACCGACGAATTACTGTCCGATGGTGTGGTCGGTACACCGACATGGAAAATCCTCGCCGGTGAATTCGATGAGCGGCAGCTGATGGATATCGTATTCACCGTCGGCACCTACGATATGCTCGCCATGGCGATGCGGTCGTTCGGAATCGAGCCCGACGAGGATCTGAAACCGTATCTGCCCAAGCGCTGATCGGTGACCGGACCCGGTTGCGGGGCGATATCCCGCAACCGGGTCCGGATCAAGTGTTGCGCCCGCCGTTGACCCCGATGATCTGGCCGGTGATGTAGCCGGCCTCCTCGCTCACCAGGAACGCGCAGGTCGCCGCGATATCTTCGGGCCGTCCCGCCCGCCCGACCGGTGTCTGCTCGATCGCCCGGTCCACATCGATGAAGCCGCGGTCGGCGGTCGCCCGCAACATCGGTGTGTCGATGAAGCCGGGCGGAATCGTATTGACGGTGATGCCCTTTCGCGCGAACTCCAGTGCCAGCACCTTGGTCAGGCCCACCACACCGGATTTGGACGAGACGTAGGCGCCCATCTGCGCGGCGCCACTGTGAATACTCGACGAGGAGATGTTCACGATCCGGCCCCACCCGGCCTCGACCATATCCGGAAGCGCCGCCTGGCAGCAGTCGAAGGTTCCGGTCAGATTGACCGCCAGCGTTTTCGTCCAGGTTTCCCGGCTGATCTCCAGGAACGGACCGGACGGGGAGATGCCGGCGTTGTTGACCAGAATCTGCGGGGGCCCCAATTCGGCACGGACACGGTCGATTCCGGCGTCGATCGCGGCCCGATCCGAGACATCGACCGCGACCCCGATAGCCGTTCCGCCGTCATCGGTGATGGTCTGGGCGACCCGGTCCGCGGCCGCCTTGTCCAGGTCGAATACCGCTACCCGGGCGCCGTCGGCGGCCAGGCGGACGGCGATGGCCTCGCCGATGCCGGAGCCGGCTCCGGTGACGATCGCGGTGCGGGCACTGCTCATTTGATGGACTCCTGACCGACGAGGGTGGATCGATGCATCCGGCGCGGTTCGGCCCGATCGAACGGACAGGCCCGATGCAGCAGACCGGTGTTGTCCCAGATCACCATGTCGCCCACCGACCAGCGATGGGTCAGCACCTTGTCCGGGGCCGTGGCCCGGTCCAGCAGATCCGCGAGCAGCGCCCGCCCCTCCTCGAGGTCCATATCGACGACATGGTCGGCCGAGGCGCCGAAAACCAGCGAGCGACGGCCGGATTCGTGGGTCCAGACCAGCGGGTGCTCGCGTCCGCCGCGGCGCGCCCACTCGTCGAGCTGTTCGGGTGTCGGATCGGCATAGGTGAGCCGCTGAATCCGTTCGAAACTGTGCCACACCCGAAGTCCCTCGAACCGCTCCTTCTCCTCATCGGAGAGGTCGTCGTAGGCGACGTAGGTGCTCGCGAAGGCGGTTTCGCCGCCCTTCTCGGTCACCACGTGCGCACTCATGATGGAGGCCTTCGCCGGCACCTCGTCCATGAACCCGTCCAGATGCCAGTAGTCGTTGCTGGCGAAGTATTCCCGGTTCGGGTTGTCGGGATCGAAGCTGATCTCCATCACATCCGGATTCGGATACAGCGGAAACTGCACCAGCTCACCGAGTTTGTGGCAGAACGCGGCCTGGGACTCGTCGTCGGCGTGCAGCTGCGGAAACAGCAGCACGCCATGGGTTTCCAGCGCCTCGAGACAGGCCCCGGGCAGGTCCTCGTCGTCGCGGAGGCGGTCGAGGTCGACGTCGGCGACCTCCACACCGACCGACTCGCTCAACTTTCTGGTGGTGATCGCGGGCATCGGAACTCCTGTGTCTATCGAGTGATCAGCCGGCCGCCGCGGCG
>JAFMQT010000438.1 GCA_017354515.1 Nocardia sp.
CGACATCGTGGCGCTCGAGATGTTTGCACGCGAACAAGCCGCCGAAGCCGGATCCGATCACCGCCACCCGGTGGCGCCGGTTCTCGACAGTTTCGGTTCCCATCTTCGCTCCTCGCCGGGTGTGCGGTCTACGACAGGCCCAACGGTAGTCGGCCGACCGGAGGGCGTCAGCGCGAGCACCCGATATTGGCGCGCCGGAAACCTGCCCGGTGGTGTGTCCCGGATTCGGATCGGCGTCGACCATTCCGGAACATCGACCCCGGAATGGGCCCTAATGTACGAAATGTACCTGTCATGCGGCCGGGCGGTGCGGTGCGGTCGCCGCGTTCGGGAGGCTTCCCATGGTCAGCGTGGACCCGCGTCCCTCCGGTAGTGCCGGTCGCCGAGAGGTCGGCGCCGGCGAGCGGGAGAACATCGACCTGGTGGCGATACCCCGGCGCCACCGCATCGATCGGCTGCTGGCCCGGACCCCGCGACGCGATCGGGTGCTGGCCACCGCGCCGGCGGGAACCGATGCGCTGGTCGTGCGCGGTGATACCGGATTACCGGTGCTGGGGCGCTCACTGCATTATCTGCGCTGGGGTCCGGCCGAGATGTACCACCGGTACCTGACCTACGGTCCGGTCAGCTACGGTCCGTCCTTCGGAGTCGACCGCGTCATGGTCGCCGGCCCGCAGGCGGTCGATGAGGTGCTGGGCAAGCGGCGCAATGACTTCGGCCAGGGCTGGGACATGATGATCGGCGCGTTCTTCCGGCGCGGCCTGCTGCTGCTGGAATTCTCCGAACACATGTTCCACCGGCACATCATGCAACAGGCGTTCACCCGGGACGGGCTCGAATCGCACCTGGCCGTGCTGGCTCCGGTGGCCGATGCGGCGGTGCGGCGCTGGTGCCGCGACGGCGCCCGCACCGTGCGGTTGTATCCGACGATCAAGGATATGACGCTCGAGATCGCCACCGAGACCTTCATGGGGGTCCAGGCAGGCCCGGACCGCGCCCGGCTCGGGCAGGCGTTCCTGGACTGCACGCACGCGCCGCTGTCGCTGGTGCGACTGCCGGTCCCGGGCAGTGCGTGGCGAGCGGGCCTGCGCGGGCGCAAGGTTCTGGTCGACTACTTCACCTCGATGCTGCCGGACAAACGCGCGGCGCCGGGATCGGACTTCTTCTCGGCACTGTGCCGGGCGCGCACCGAGACCGGCGAGAGTTTCTCCGACGCCGATGTCGTCAACCACATGATCTTCCTGATCATGGCCGCGCACGACACCACGACCACCACCGCCACCGCGGTCGCCTACTATCTGGGCCGTCACCCCGAATGGCAGGAACGTGTGCGTGCCGAGGCCGATGCGCTGTTCGGCGAATTGGACGGGGCCGCACCGAAACTCGCCGATCTGGACCGGCTGCACGATCTGGATCTGGTGATCAAGGAGAGTCTGCGGCTGGTTCCGCCGGTACCGGGCCTGGTGCGCCGAGCGGTCCGCGATACCCAGGTGGCCGGACACTACATTCCGGCCGGAACCCAGGTCGATGTCGCTTACGGGGTAAACCATCTGCTGCCCGAATTATGGTCGCGGCCCACGGTTTTCGATCCCGAACGATTCTCCGAACAGCGACGTGAGGACAAATCGCACCGATTGGCGTGGATGCCGTTCGGCGCCGGCGCGCACAAATGTATCGGCATGCATTTCGGGACCTTCGAGGTGAAGGTGGTGATCGCGGCGATGGTGCGCGCCTACCGGTGGCAGATCCCCGATGATTATCTGATTCCATGGGGATACAACACGATTCCGTTCCCCCGGGACGGCGCGCCGATGCGATTGACGCGCCGCTGAGGCGATCCGCGGCTACCGGCCCGAGAGCAGTATCCGGGCCAGATGCGTGGTGGTTTGTTCGCCGTCGGTGTAACCGCCCTTGTTGCCGAGGGAGTTCATCACCGCCAGGGTGTAGCGCTCACCCGGTCCGGCGAAGCCCACCGAGTTGACGACCCAGCCGCCGTTCTCCTGAGACCAGCCGTTCTTCAGGCCCGGACGCATCGTGTCGCCGGCGCCCCAGACGCCCCAGTGCTGATTGGCGTCGACCTTGCGCATCCGGTCCAGCAGATAACCCCGGTCGTCGGGGTGCATGTGGTCGAGCACATTGCTCATCAGCCGATCCAGGTCGGCGGCACCGCACTGCTGAAAGCTCCAGTCCGGGAACAGATGTCCGCCGGGTGGCGACGGCCGCGGCACCAGACCGGTCATCCCGTTGGCGCGGAAGGCCTTCTGGAATGCCATCCGGTCGCCTCCGGCGTATTTGTTCCACAGATAGTCCGCGGCCTGATCATTGGACGTGGCGAGCATCGACTCCAGCTGACCGCGATCCTGCGGAGTCAGGACGATGGCCCCGACCCGGGCGCGATTGAGCAGATCCTCGGCGATGGCGAGTTTGATCGTGGACGCGGTCCAGATCGGATCGCCCGCGTGGCCGTTGCTGTATACGCCACCGGTGACCCGATCGCGCAGCACGTACCCGGTGACGCCGGGACGGGTGGACAGATATCTGTCGGCCGCCGCGATCCGATTGCTCATATCGCAGTCGAATGCGCCGCGGCAGCCCTGAATTCGCAACGGGGCGGCGGTGGCCGGGGCCGCGACCACGGCGGGGCCGGAGCCCAGCAGAGCGGCCGCGACGACACAGACGCCGACGGTCAGACGAGTAGTTCGGAAACCGCCGGATGCGGCTCGGGGATAACGCACGGTGAGCAACAATAATCACCCGGTACCCGCCGCGCACGTCTCGAATTCGCCGGGCGGATGTGGTAGGTGAGGCGTAGACCGTTGTGTTCCAGTGTAATTCGGTTACATTCCGGCTACCGGTGCAGGTCAGCGGAATGCGGAGAATAATTCCTCGACGTTGCGGCCGTTGAGCCGGTAGCAGTGTTCGAATGCTTCGGAGTGGTCCTCGCGGCTCCAGCTGTGCAGTACCACCCCGCGGCCGTAGTGCCGGGAGTTGACCAACTCCCACGTTTCACCGGATCGCCGCACCGTGAATCCGGATTTCGGGATGAGCGGGACCACGATCGTCGCCGACATGACTCCAACCAGCCTTTCGAAAACGCTTCATCAGAAAACTCCCCTGCGCAGCACTGTGACATATCGGCGCGTGAGTGCGACGACGACACGCGGGGCCGTAACCGGATTCCTTTTGCCCGGATTCGATTGTGCAGCGGCAAATTTGGTGCCGAGCCGGAAAGGCCCCGGATATCCTGCGGCGGCGCGGATAGAGCAGGTCGTGGGCGGGCCGGCCGCGGGATTTGTAGGATCGAGGCTCGGCGGCCGGCGCGTCGGCCGCGTCAGGGAGTGTGAGTACGGAAGGGCGGCCGATGGCGCTGCATATCCACCGAGCCGAATCGGCGGGCACGCTCGCCGAGCAGCTCGCGGTGATGCTGGCGCGGCCGCTCCCGGATCCGTTCACCGCCGATGTGGTCGCGGTCGGCGCGCCCGGGGTGCAGCGCTGGCTCCATCAGCGGCTGGCATGTCGGCTCGGTGCCGATGCCGGAGCCGGCGTGGCCGCCAATATCCGGTATCCCACACCGGCCGCGCTGGTCGCCGAGATCTCGGCCGCCGCCTGCGGTATCGCCGCCGACGCCGACCCGTGGTCCCTGGACCGGCTGCTGTGGCCGGTGCTGGCCGCCGTGGACGAGTCGGTCACCCAGCCCTGGGCGGCCGCGCTGGCCCGGCACGTGGGTGCGGGCCAGATATCGGGGGACGGCTCGCGTTCGGGACGCCGGGTGGCCACCGCGACGCATATCGCGGCGTTGTTCGACAGGTACGGCGCCACCCGCCCGTCGGTGATCACCGAATGGGCCGCCGGCGCCGATACCGACGGCTGCGGCGGCGACCTGCCCGAGGAACTGCGGTGGCAGCCGCGGCTGTGGCGGCGGGTACGGGCCGATATCGGTGTGCCGGCGCCGGCCGAACGGCTCGCGGCGGTCTGTCAGCGGCTGCGCGCCGAACCCTCGGGTATCGATCTGCCGCAGCGTATTTCGGTATTCGGCCCGGCCCGCATCGTCGCGGGGCAGCTGACCGTTCTGGGTGCGCTGGCCGAGCATCGGGATGTGCAC
>JAFMQT010000439.1 GCA_017354515.1 Nocardia sp.
ATCGGCCAGATCATCGGAGCTGCGATCGAAGGCGACGATATCGGCGCCGCGGCGGTAGGCCTCGAAGGAATGCCGTCCCTGACCGCAACCGACGTCGATGACCCGGATGCCCGGCCCGATCTCCAAGCGATCGAAATCGACGGTCAGCATAGGTTCGCCTCCTGCGGATCGTGCGCCCCCGGCGCGGGGGTCGAATCGGTGCCGCGATGCCGATCGATCGCGCGCTCGTAAACCGAGATAGTCTGGGCCGCAACGGCTTCCCAGCTGTAGACGGTGACCGCCCGATGGCGCCCGGCGGCACTCAGTTCGGTGCGGCGGCGTGGGTTGTCCAGCACGGCGGCCAGGACTCGGGTCAACTCGTTCACGTTGCCCGGCTCGACCAGTTCGGCGGCGGTGCCCACCACCTCGGGCAGTGCGCCGGCGCGGCTGGCCACCAGTGCGGTTCCGCTGGCCAGCGCCTCCACGGCGGGCAGCGAGAAACCCTCGTACATCGAGGGGATACAGGCGATCTCGGCCGAAGCCAGCAGTTCGGCCAGCGCCTCATCGGTCAGGCCGCTGGACACCGAGACGATATCGGAAACGCCGAGTTCGGCGATCAGTTTCTCGGTGGGGCCGTTGGGTTCGAGTTTGGCTACCAGTTGCAATTCGACCTGGTGGGTGATCCGCAGCCGGGCGACGGCGGCCAGCAGATGCGAGATGCCTTTGAGCGGTTTGTCGGCGCTGGCCACCGCGACGATGCGCCCGGGGACCCGGTGCTCGCGGGGGCGGAACAGTTCGGTGTCCACGCCCAGCGGAACCACTCGTAACTGGGCCGCATCGACCCCGAAATCGTCGGCGATATCGGTGGCCGAAGAGGAGGAGACGGTGATCAGATCGGGGATTTGCCGCGCGATGCGCTGCTGCATGCCCAGGAAGCCGTACCAGCGGCGCATGATCGGTTTTCTCCACCACCGAGCGGCGGCGAGATCCACCTCCCTGTCCCGGGTGATCGGATGGTGGATGGTCGCCACCAGCGGCAGCTCACGGGCGATGTCGAGAAGTCCCGAGCCCAGACACTGATTGTCGTGCACCACATCGAAATCGGCGAGGCGCTCGCGCAGTAGCCGGGCCGCGCGCAGGCTGAAGGTGCGCGGCTCGGGAAATCCGGCGGTCCACATCGTCCCGAGTTCGAGCAGATCGATGCGGTCGCGCAATTCGCTGGGACGTGGCGTCCGGAAGGGATCGGATTCGCGGTAGAGGTCGAGGCTGGGCACCTCGGTCAGCCGCACTCGGGGATCGAGTAGTTCCGGATACGGCTGACCGGAGAAGACCTCGACATCGTGGCCGAGTTCGGCCAGGCCGTGACTGAGATTCCGGACATACACCCCCTGCCCGCCACAGTGGGTCTTGCTGCGGTAGGACAGCAGGGCGATTCGCACGTGTCAGCTCACTTTCCGCGCAGGGGCGCCAGTTTTCCGGACAGCCGATCCAGGTACGCGAGCACCTCCGACTCGGATTTGTCCGGCAATCCGTACAGTACGTCGGTCACCCCCGCGTCCTGCCACGCGGTCAGGCGTTGCGGATCCGGCCGCCCGTCGAGCGCGACCACCCGGGGCGCGCCCTCGCGACCGGCGTCCTGCCACACCCGGCCGAGTAGTTTCAGGCGATCCAGCAGGGTCTCGGTCTCGTACGGGGTGGTGATCCAGCCGTCGGCGGATTCGGCGATCCAGCCGAACCCCTTCTCGGTGCCGGCGGTGCCGATCAGCACCGGGATCTTCGACTGCTTCGGCTTGGGCCAGGCCCAGCTCGGACCGAACTTCACGAATTGGCCGTCGTAGGCGGCCTCGTCCTGAGTCCACAGTGCGTTCATGGCCTCGAGGTATTCACGCAGCGCCGTCCGGCGCTTGCCGCCCGGGATGCCGTGGTCGGCGAGTTCATCGGTGTTCCAGCCGAATCCGGCGCCGAGGGTGACCCGGCCTCCGGACAGATGGTCCAGGGTGGCGATGGTCTTGGCCAGGGTGATCGGATCGTGTTCGGTGGGAAGAGCGACCGCGGTGGACAATTCGATTCGCTGCGTGACCGCGGCGGCGGTGCCGAGCGCGACCCACGGATCCAGGGTTCGCATATAGCGGTCGTCGGGCAGGCTGGAGTCGCCGGTGGTGGGATGGGCGGCCTCCCGCTTGACCGGAATGTGGGTGTGTTCGGGGACGAAGAACGAGTCGAAGCCGCGTTCCTCGGCGGCCGCGGCGGCCGCGGCCGGAGTGATGCCGCGGTCGCTGGTGAACAGGACGATGCCGAAACGCATGGTGTTCCTTTCGGTTCGGCCGGACATCAGTTCGACGCGCGGCCGTCGGTGGCGGCGGCGCGGCCGGCCCGGCGGCCGAAGAAACTGCCGTCGCCGAGTGAGCTGCCGGAGGCGTATCCGCCCGCGCACACCCCGGAGGTGCAGCGGCCCGCGGCGTACAGTCCCGGAATCGGATCGCCGGTGACGTGCAGGACCCGCGAATCCAGGTCGGTGCGCAGACCGCCGAGGGTGAATCCGGCGGTGAAGCCGCGCATATCGAATCCGGCCAGCGGTGTGCCGATGGGTTTGACCCATTCGGGCTTCTTGCCCAGCAGCGGATCAGTGCCGTTCTCCGCGTGCCGGTTGTAGACCTCGACCGTGGACTGCAGCGATCCGGCCGGCAGGCCCATATCGCTTTCCAGCTCCTCGACGGTCTCCGCCGCCCAGGTGGGGGGCTGGCGGAAGTACGGCGAACTGGTCTCGGTCTTCAGGGCCGTTTCCAGGGCCTGTTCGTCGATGATCAGATACGCCTGATTGTCCTGCTGGATCAGCGTGGCCTGGCCGATCCGGCCGGGATAGGTGTCCTCGGCGATATAGCGCTGCCCGCGGCCGTTGACCATGATGCCGCGCACCATCATCTGCGGATCGCCGAAGAACGCGACCTCGGTGGCGTCCATATGCGCCAGTTCGGCGCCCAGCGCCTGCGCCACGCGGATGCCGATCCCGTCGTGTTCCTCGATGGCCGCGGCCGGACGCCCGATCAGGCGGGGCGCATAGCTCTCGATCATCTTGTTCTCGTAGGCGAAGCTACCGGTGGCCAGCACCACGCCGCGCCGTGCGCGTACGTTCATCAGCGTGCCGTAGCGTTTGGCCACCACACCGGCCACGCGGCCGGTCTCGTCGACGATCAGCCGCTGGATGCGGACGTCGTATTCGGCTCGCACACCGAGCTTTTCGGCCTTCTCGATCAGCGGCTTCATCAGCATGTAGCCGCCGCCCTGCTCGCCGAGGCGCTTGTTCTGCATCTGCGGTAGATGTCCGCGCGGCGCCGGGGTGGCGATCTCGTTGAAGGGCGCGGCGTTCTCGCCGCCGGAGTACATCAGGCCCTCGTCGTGCGGGGGTTCCCAGCCCGGCTCCCCCCAGAATTCCTCCTTGAACGGAACCCCGTTAGCGACCAGCCAGTTGAAGTGTTCGACGCTGCCCTGGCAGTAGTCGTGGATCTTGGCCGCGTCCACACCGGGCCCGAGGGCCGCGAGCATGAACTTCTCCATATTCTCCGGGGTGTCCTCGAATCCGAGGGCCTGCTGCAACGCGGTGCCGCCGCCCAGGTAGATGAAGCCGCCCGACTGTGAGGCCGCACCGCCCCACCCGCCGGTGCGTTCCAGGACGAGCACATCGCAGCCGGCCTCGGCCGCTTCGATCGAGGCCGCGACGCCCGCGATACCGTATCCGGCGATCACGACATCGGCCTCGAAGTCCCATTCACCGATCTCGGCGGCGAGTTGTGGACGTACACCCAGGGTGTCGGACATTTCAGTCGGTTCCTAACTTGTCGGCCGAAGGCTATTCGGTAGCGGCCTGCTCGGCTGCCTTCTCGGAGGCGGCCTGCTCGGCTGCTTTCTTGGCGGCCTGCTCGGCCTTGCGCTGTTCGTCCGCGACGACCTTGCCGACGACGCTGTCGAATTTCGTGCCGTGCGCCCAGCCCGCGTAGTGGCACAGGAAGATCGCGATCTCGCGCAACTGCTCCTCGGTGAGCTCACCGTTGCGCAGCGCCGCGCTGACCTGAATCTCGGAGACATCGTGCAGCCCCTGGGCGGTGAGCGCCCC
>JAFMQT010000011.1 GCA_017354515.1 Nocardia sp.
TATCGCGGAGGCTGGTGCCGCCGACGGCGTGGTCGCCGAGGTACTCGGCGGGTGCGGTCGGCTGGACATCCTCGTGCACCACGCCGGAGTCATGGCGCGCGGGCCGTCGTTGGAGACCGCGATACCGGACTGGCAGCGGATCCTCGACGTCAACATCACTGGGACCTGGCTCACCGCCCGGGCCGCCGCCGCGGCGATGATCGAGGGTGGCGCGGGCGGCCGGATCGTCACCACCGGATCGATCTATTCGACAATGGTCGGTCCGATCCCGGAGCCCGCCTACTACGCATCGAAAGCCGCGGTCGCCAACCTCACCCGCGGGCTGGCCGCGGAGTGGGGGCCGCACGGCGTGACCGTCAATTGCGTTGCGCCGGGCGTGTTCTACCCGACCGGCATGACCGCACCACTCGGTGACGCGCCGGAGGTCCTCGCGCGCATGACCGAGCGGACGCTCCTGAAACGCCTGGGGGATCCCGAGCGCGATCTGCGTGGCGTCATCGCCCTGCTGACCTCGGACGCGTCCGCCTATCTGACCGGACAGACGATCTATGTCGACGGCGGCTGGACCGCCTGGTGAACCCCTCTCGAAAGGCATACAACCAATGACGAACGCTCTGCTCCTCATCGATCTCCAGCACGGTATGTGCGCACCCGACGGTCTGCTGGCCGCGTCCGGAATCCCGGCGGAGGTCGAGCGCCGCGGTGTGCTGGACAACGCCCAGGATGCGCTCGCCGCCGCCCGTAACGTCGGTGACCTGGTGATCTTCGTGCGGTTGGCGTTCGACGACGCGTTCGTCGGCCGGACCAACCGCACCCCCCGTTTCGACGATCACGAGGCCGCCGGTCGATACGTTCGCGGCTCGCGGGAGACCGAGCTATGCGCCGGCCTGGAGCCGCAGGGCGATGAGGTGCTGCTCGACAAGGGGTCGGTGTCGCCGTTCGCGTCGACGGTGCTGTCCTCGGTGCTGTCCCGGCACGGGGTCACCGGGCTCACGCTGGCCGGTGTCGCGACGCACCTGGCGGTCGAGTCGGCCGCGCGGGAGGCCGGGGACCGGGGATTCGAAGTGACCGTGCTGGAGGACGCCTGCGCTGGGCCCGCAGAGCTGCACGAGCACAGTGTGAGCCGGGTGCTGCCCGCCTTCGCGCGAGTCACGACCGTGCGGAAGTGGATCGGGGAGCGTTGAGTACGCGGGTCGGCTCGCTCACCGGGCCGACCTGTTCCACCGGCGGAATGCCTTATGTGCCACTGGGTTGCGGTCGGTAGAACAGCACCAGCTGTCCGGTTCCGCCGACGAGTCCGACCCCCACCGCGATCAGGAGGCCGGGCCATCCGGCGCACCAGTTGTGTCCCAGGATCGCCCAATCGAGACTGAATCGGCCCGCGCCGATGGTCGCGAGGGCCGCGGCGTTCACCGCGAGCACCATGTTGTACTCCCAGCCTTGCTTGACGATGAAGAATCCGTTGCGCCGGTGCACCGTCCACGCGGCCACCAGCATCAGTGCCACGAATCCGGCGGCCGCGAGCGGTGTGAGGAATCCGGCGGCCAGGGAGAGACCCGCACCCATCTCGGTCAGTGCGGCGGCCCATGCGTGAATCGTGCCCGGGCTCATTCCGATGCTGTCGAACCAGCGCGCGGTGCCCGGGATGCGGCCGCCGGAAAACACCTTGTTGTATCCGTGTGCGGCCATCGTCAGCCCGAGGCACAACCGCAGGATCAGTACTCCGGTGTCGAAGGCGTTGTGGGGGGCCATAATTCGTCCAACCTCTCGTGCCGTCGGTAGGTCATATCAGACAATATATCTTGCCAGTTTTGGGTCCAATCCGAACCTCGTCGTCCGGCGCGGTGGCCGGCGGCGGGCGACAGGGTATCATGCAGTATTGGATTGTCAGATGTGTCGCAGCCCGAGCGGACCTGCCCGATGGAGGAACGGCCTGATGCTGTATTCGAAGACCACCCCCGCGCAGAAGCGAGTTCGCCTGCGCGAAATGCTCGCCGCCGACGCCGTCCTGCAGTTTCCGGGCGCGTTCAGCCCTTTGTCGGCTCGGCTGATCGAGGAGAAGGGTTTCCCCGGTGTCTACATCTCCGGCGCGGTGCTCGCCAATGATCTGGGCCTGCCCGATATCGGGCTCACAACGCTCACCGAGGTCGCCGCGCGCGCGGGACAGATCGCCCGCATGACCGACCTGCCGGCCATCGTGGACGCGGACACTGGATTCGGCGAGCCGTTGAACGTCGCGCGCGCGGTCCAGGAACTCGAGAACGCGGGCCTGGCCGGCTGTCATATAGAGGACCAGATCAACCCCAAACGGTGCGGCCACCTCGACGGCAAGCAGGTCGTCGGCCTGGACATCGCCCGCAGGCGGATCCGCGCCGCCGCGGACGCCCGGCGCGACCCCAACTTTCTCATCATGGCCCGTACAGACATACGTGCGGTGGACGGACTCGACGCCGCCGCCGAACGCGCCGGGGCACTCGTGGACGCCGGTGCGGACGCGATCTTCCCTGAGGCGATGGCGAGTCCGGCGGAATTCGCGGCCATCCGTGCCGCGATCGGCACTATCCCGCTGCTGGCCAACATGACCGAATTCGGCAAGAGCCCCCTGTTCACGACCGAAGAACTCGCAGCCGCCGGCGTCGACATCGTGATCTACCCGGTCACCCTCCTGCGAGCGGCCATGGGCGCGGCAGAACGCACGCTCGACACCATCGCGAGGGACGGCACACAGCAGGCGCGGGTGGCGGACATGCTGACCCGCAGCCGTCTGTACGAGTTGGTTGACTATGAAGGCTATAACCGCTTCGACGCCGGGATATTCGATTTCGCCGTCCCGCAATCCACACCAGCGGCCGGATAATCTCTGCCGGCCGTTCGATCGTTCGGCCGCTGGCCGGTCGATTAAGGCCCAGGCCGGCATCATCTCACGTCTGGCGGGCGCGGACCGCCCTCAATGCGTCGGGTGTGACGGATGCGTTGCCGTATGTGCCACACCGGGGGCACACTATGCCGCAGGTGAGGCGCTGTTTCCGTCAGCTTTCGGCGAACCGCTTGGTTGCCTGTACCCAACCGGTGCTGGTGTTCGGGCCGGTGCTGCTCCATATCACCGCGCGGGAAGCGTATTTCCTCAGCGTGTTCAGCTGGAAGGTCCAGTAATCGGCGTCGATGAACCGCAGCGCGTTGGGTGTGCCCTCGTGGTACTGCGGCCAAACATAGGGATACATCGGCTTCGACGCATCGACCTGCTTGGCCAGCTCGACGTCGCGGGTCAGGCGACTGGTCCAGCCGGCGCGATCGTCGTTGAAGGTGTACATCGTCGGGAAGTACGCGTCCTCGTGCGGTGCGAGCTTCTTCTCCAGATACATGTGCTGGGAATCGACGTTGTCCAGTACGCCGTAGTAGCCGATGGCCTTCCCCGGCGCCGCCTGGTGCGCCCAATCCGCCATGGCGATCAGAAGTTCACAATGCTTTTCGGCATCGGCGCCCTTCAGATAGAGGTTTTCGAAATCCATCACGAACGGGCCGGGAGCGGTGTTGTGTTCCCGGACCTGCTGTTTGAACGTCTGCTCGTCCGGCGCCTTCCCCTGCTTGACGGAGTTCGCGATCGGGGACTGTTCGTAGAGAATGTTCGACTTCGGCAGTCCGAGGTCGACATCGGTGTAGTGGGTGTTGTCGAAAAGGTTGAAGCTGCTGCGGGGGCCCCGATGTGCCGACGGTGCGGCACAGGCGGCATTCAGCAGCAATAGCGCCAGCGCACCGATGAGTGCGGCGACTTTCATATCGAGTCCTTCGCATCTCGTGACAGAACGACCACGCTCACCGTAACGCGGCACTGCGAGGGCATCGATCGGCATCACCACCGCCACCTCACGGCCACGTTTGGTAATCACCGTCGGCACTTTGGCGTACTCGGCTCGCCCGACGATCTCCGTGACAATGCAAGTCGGATTAGGCTGCCCACTATTCCGAGTTTAAGATGAAACTCGGAATAAGAGGACCGTTATTCCGACTTACAGAGGACCTATGACAGACGTAGGCTGGCCCCCGCACGAGCGCCGGGTGGTCCCGTGGCAGCAGCAGTTCAGGGGCGGGACCCGCGAGGACCGGACGGTGCGAGAAGTTACGGTCAGCCTCCCGCCGTTCATCGCAGACTCCGAGGTCCAACTGCCTTCGCGCCTCTCCGCGGAGATGGAAGCGGCATTGCAGGAAATTGCGGCACTCGACGCCGGGCATCCGGCTGTACTCGGTGCTCTCGGCACTCTTCTGCTGCGCACCGAATGTGTTGCCTCCTCCCGGATCGAGGAGATCGACGCCGCGGTCGACGACTATGCTCGGGCGCTGCAGGGCGTGAAAGCCAACCCATCGGCCACGTCGATGGTCGCCGCTACGAACGCCACCGACACACTTCTGACCAAGGTCACCAGCACCCGGAAAATCGAACTGGCGGACTTGACGGCCGCTCACTACGAACTCATGCGAGACGACCCGACGGACGGCGACTACGCCGGACGCGTTCGCGACATGCAAAACTGGATCGGAGGAAGCAAGTACTCCCCACGCGACGCTCTGTACGTTCCTCCTCCGCCGGAGACCGTCGATGAATACCTGCAAGACCTCATCAGGTACGCCAACCGGGACGACCTCCCCGCACTTGCTCAAGCCGCGATCGCTCATGCCCAGTTCGAATCCATCCACCCGTTCACCGATGGCAACGGCCGTATCGGTCGAGCGCTCATCAACAGCGTGCTCCGGCGGCGAGCTGTGACGAATACGGTTGTGGTTCCGTTGGCCTCGGCACTCGTGGCTCACCGGGATCGCTACTTCGACGATCTGTCCGCGTACCGAAGCGGCAACCCGGAACCCTTGATGAACTCGTTCACGGCCGGTTCACGCATAGCCGCCTCTGAATCCCGCAAGACCGCAAGTTATCTCGCCGCCATTCCAGAACAGTGGCGCGAGTTGACAGGTCCGGTGCGCAGCCACAGCGCGACGGCCAAGATCATGGCGTCGTTGATCGCCATGCCCGTCCTCACCGCGGAAGACGTCTCGGACCGGTTCCGGCTCAGCACGAGCAGTACTTACGCCGCCATCGATCGGCTGCACGAGGCGGGAGTCCTGCGCCCCCTGACAAATCGGAAGCGGGAACAGGTATGGGGTGCCGGTCTCGTCCTCGACGAACTGGACGCGCTCGGCGCACGAATCAAGAAGGCGGCAACCTGAGCCGTCGCTTCGCGCGACACCGTCGAGGTCAACGGTTTCGCAAGATCGCGGCGACCTATGGTTTGTCTCGTCGTTGTGGCAGCATGACGGCCAGAATCAGCACGGCCAGTGGCAGACCGATCGCAACGACGAATCCGAGCGTGATCACAGTTCGCGCCCCGTTTCCGGAATGGGGTCCGGGAGTTTGGGATACTGCCGTGTGCCCGTGACCAGCTCGGCGACCTGGGTGACCGCCCTACACGGCGTGCTGTCCTCGACAGGGAACTGTCGGGATGACGGCGGCTACGCCCCGGCGTCATCGTCCAGGGCCGCGAAGTTCGTATCCACCTCGATCGCCGGGAAATACGCGGCGGCTATCGCACTGGCCTCCTCGGCGTGGAATTCCTCGGGGGTGACCGGCCAGCCGTCGTCGCCGACCAACCACCACGAGCCGTCTTCGTGGTGCAGGTAGCAGAGCGGGCCATTGTTGGGCGTTTGCGGGGCGTCGTCGTCCGGTCGCGCGGGCAGGTTCATGACGGCACCCGGCCCGTGGTCGTTGCCGCCTGGGCTCCGTGCGACGTAATGGCCCATCTGGCCTGAAACGGCACCGCCATAATCAGGCCACGCGATTCCAGCTTGTTGATGACCCTGCGGGCGGTCCAGGCGGTCAGCTTAGTCTGCTTGGCGATTTGTGCGGTGCTCAGCAGGCCACCCGGTGCCAGCACGCCCAGCACGGCTGCTTCGGCTACCGTTCCGGTACGCATGTCGGTCTCCCTCGGGGTGTGGGTTTACGCTCGTTGCATTGACGTGTTCCACGTCACCACCGACCGGGACCTGTGGATACGGCTACGCTGTTTTCAAGGTCTGCCGTGCAGAATTGAAACCGCAGGGGGTGAGGACCTTGGGCCAGAGCGCTACACGATTGCTGGGTATGGACCCCCAGCGCACGGCGCAGGCGTTGCGCCAACTCCGTACCGAGCGCGGGTTGAGCCTGCGAGAGCTGGCCGGGCAGACGTACTGCGATCACTCGTGGCTGTCGAATATCGAGCGCGGGCGGCGTTGGCCCCGGGATCGCAATTGGGCCGAGCGCGCTGATCTGGTGCTGAACGCGAACGGAATTCTGGTGGCCGCGTGGGATGCCGACCAACGCGAATACGCCCGTGCGGCCGACACCGTGCGCCATCTGGAGGAGGCCAAACGCGATTCGCAAGCACTGTTGGCTGCCCCGGATGCTGTTGCGCTGGACGAGATTTACGGCGGCATATCCGATATCGCCACCAACGCCCGGTTCGAGCCGTACGAGGAGACGCTGAACCACGCGCTTGCGCTGCGGGCCGAGCTGATGCGGCGGTTGCGGGCCACCGCCTACCGGCCCGACGACATTCGCGACCTGTACATCGCCCTGGGGCGGGTGTGCGGGGTGCTGTCGTATATCACGCTGGATCTGGGCCAAGCCGAGACCGCGGAAGTGCACGCACACGCGGCATTCCAACTTGCCGACCGCGCCAACCACGACACTCTCCGCGCCTGGGCGCGGGGAACGCAAGCGCTGGCATTCCGGTTCGTGAAGGATTTTGAGAAGGCGCGTGACGCTGCCGCTGACGGGTTGAAGTACGCGGGTGTGTCTGCTGGCACGGCGACGCCGCGCCTGTTGTGCGGGCTGGCGGCGTCGGTGGCCAATCTGGGCGACAGCGCCCGCGCGCTGGAACTGCTCGACGATGCCGAGCGCGCCCGCGATGCCAGCGGGCCGGACGAGCTGCCGGGGTTGTTCACCTTCACCCCAGCCAAACAGACTTACTATCGGGGCTTCTCGCTGATGTGGGCGGAAGACCTTGCCACACTGAGAAAGTCGGCCAAGGCGTCCGAGGACGCCATTGCCGCCTGGCAGGTACAGCGCTCACCCGGCGATGAGATGCTGTCCCAGATCTACCTGGCCACCGCACACGCCCGGCTCGGAGACCTGGACGCCAGCATCGCCGCCGTGACGCCCGTGCTGGAGAGTCCGCTGACAGCGCATTTCTCGTGGGTTCGTAAGCGGCTGAACCAGTTAGACGAACTGCTGCTCGAACGCTTCCCGGATTCTCGCGTGGCGGGCGACGCGCACATCACTCTGCGCGCCTACATTCACGCCGCGTGAAGCGCTGCCGCGCGTTGCTCGTATCCGCATTGGAGCAGCGCACAGGTTCGGGCGACTCACCCGCGGAGCGCCCGGTCCGCCAATCTAGGTAGCGGTGTCCAGTCATCTCGTACGAAAACGATCTCACCGTCGGATTTGATACTGGATACGGAAAACCCGCGAGTGCCGTGTGCGTACCTTTCGATTCGCTTCTGCGCGCGTAGATGTCGCATCACATGCCTGCCAACCTGTTTCCAGTTCGCGGGTGGTTCGTGCCCTGCGGTGAACCAATCGGGCCGAACGTCGTTCTCATCGTGCCAGAGCTGTAATTCTATTGCCTTCGCGCGTAACTCGTCTTTCTGAGCTTCACTCCGCGTGTCGATTTCGGTCCAGAACCACTCGTAGAACTTCCGGACAGACTTCATGTAGCTCTCGATGATCGGTGCCAAGTCAAAGCGCTTGTTCTGTCGTTCTAGGTATGTTTTCGCCCCGGCGCCCCATTTGTCCCAACGCAGCAGTTTGTCGCGGTCCAACTGCAAGGTGTTCACGTGAATGGCGGGACCACCATTCTCCCACTTGATGGTCGTGCCGAGGGCTGGCAGCGGCACAGCGTAATGCGTGCAGTAGTTTCGTAGTTTGACCATGAACTCAGCTTCGCCTGTGGTGAAAGTGGCGCGAAGCTGACCCGCGTATGCCTTGCTCTCGAACTCGGACTTCTCATCCTTATTCTTCGCAGGCCAGCGGTGGCGCATCACCACTCGTTGGGCGTCGATCAGGGATGTAACGGAGGCAAGATAGTTGTGAAGCAAGCGCACCAGCTCGTTCACGTACGGATCTGACACATCGCTCACGTGCTGTCGTGACGAAATGAACTGTTCGACGTGATCTGCGAGCTCCTTGCCGTTCGCGCCGATGATGTACGAACACCGGTTCATCGCATCAAGATCTTCTTTGAGGCGCGCGCCGGGGAGCGCTTCGATGAGCCCCTTTCGTCGCTCCATCTCGGCGACGAAGGGGTCTTGGGATTCCCTCTGGTCCACAGCCTGCTACGGTACCAACGGACTCCGACAACGTGCTATGGAAATGATGCGCCTATCCCGCCGAGCGCCGACGGAACGGAACTATGTCCACCAGAGAATCCAGCCCGGTCGTTGGCTGTCAGGCGAGTCCATGGACCGCCAGCCCTACCAGGTTCTATCCTTCCTATCAGTGCTTTTGGCGCAATCACGGCTGTGGAGGGCGTCTCCGGGCTTCAGTTGGAGGCACTGATCGAAGAGATTCCAGATGTGGCCGAACAGCTTCCGGTGAATATGGTCCAACTGTTGGTGGCAGGCCCACGGCGGAATAGCGGTGACAGCTGGCCGCCTGGTCATCAGTAACGTTTACGCCATTCTTCGATAGTCGGATCAAGGCGATCAGGATAATAATGATTGCGCCCGCTCGTAGGATTGCTTGATTGGGCCTCGAATAGGGCAATTGCGCACTCCGTGCTGGTAACCGCTGTGGCAATCGCGTCGGCCATCATCGAGAACATTGCAGACGGCCCGTGAACCAAATCAGCCGGCCAGGAGTGGCCGTGTGTAAAGCTTGAGCACACGCGGTACTGTATTTTCATGACAGTTGGCAAGTGTTTACCATCGACGTCAGTTGTATGGAGTGGCGGGTTGTCCTGGAGCCAATTGGCTGCTTTACGAACCATCGTGGTGTATTTGCGTGCGTTCTCCTGGTGGAGAGTGTTCAGGACGTCTAATTCTCCTTGATGGAAATTAAGCCGATGCGTGGACTGATCGTACGTCTCACGCGGAATCAGAAGCAGGTTGTTGTCGTGAGCTTCGAGAGCCTCACTGTGATATTCACGCGCATGTTCGATGCCGATACGCGCAAGCCCTGCTGCTCGCGCCCTCCTGGTGGCTCGGTCTTCCGGACACATGATCCATATAGCTTGAGCGGAAGACTCGATCGCAGTTCTGCAAGATGACAAAAACGACGGTGTGTGATGATTGAACGGCGCTGTCTTTGCGGCTTCCGAGAGAACCGTATGAATTGTTGCCAGCGCGTCCGTCGCGTTCATGATCGGAAACAAGACGGTACCCGTGACGCCCTCGGGAATTTTGTTCCCGTAGCCGTCCTCGTCATCCTTGGCCATCGGCGTTCCGGGATCGGCTCGGTGCGGCTTAAGGCCCCAAGCCTCCAGCGTCTTCCCCCTTTTCCCTCGGTCTACTACACGCCCCAAGGCCGGGGCGAGCGATGCGCCAAGAGCGTAGAGGGCGTCAGTGTTAGTCATGCGCCCACCGTATCGACCGGCACCGACAGCCGAACGACGTTCGCGCTCCGGGGTTGGGTGGCTGACGGCGGGCATCGGATTATCCACTCCGCCTGCGGATCAAGACAGTGTGCAACCGTGGCTTAGTCTTGCAGCAAGAGCCAGCGGTCCGGCCCGTCACCCGTCGGTCCAGCCCCCGTAGAGGTTGCGCTTGGCGAAGTATTCGTCGTCGGCGTCCTGGGCTTCTTGCGCGGTCATTGGGCGCTGGTGACGCTTCTGCTCGGCGGTAGTCGAAGTGCTGCGGATGTGCTGCAATTGATTTCGAAGGCGCGGGTCGGCCTTGCTGACGAGTCGCCTGATCCTGGCTTTGACATCTGCGCGCGCTTTGCGATGGCAGTCGAGGAGAACGGTGGTGAGCTGCTTGCTGGTCCATTGCATTGCGCCGGGTGCGATTTGCAGAGTGGTGATGTCGCCGCTGGCGTCGACCTCGACCAGTACACCACGTACTTCCCCGCGGCCTCGAACTGTGGCGGCTTTGTCGGCCAGTTGTTGGCTGTCGCGGCGGAGCTCGGCGAGGTTGTCCTGGAGTTGACGTTCCCAGGCTTCGAGGTCAGTCATGAGCGGCCGAGCTTGTCGAGGATCTGCTTCATGACCGACGGCATGGGGCGCTTCTCGTCTGGCCGCACGGTCTCCTGTCCAGTGTAGATGCGTTGGTAGCGAGTAAGTTTCGGGCCGAGTAGCTGCACGACGCCGGGTTCGTCGTAGATGTTTTCGACGAACGAGGTTGCGATCAGGTCCGATACCGGATTCTGGCCGTCGCCCCAGTTGTCTTCGAGCCGTTGCAGGAACGGGCCGAGTCGGGTGGCGGGGGTGGTGCTGTCGCGGGCGGTGCGGGTGGCCCAGCGGGCGATATCGCCCATGAGGAGGCTGGGCAGCATCTCGTCGTAATCCTCGATGTGTTCGGCGATGAGCGGCCGGATCTCGGGCTCCAGCGTGCCGAGGCCTTGGATGAAATTAGCGAGTTGCGGGGTCAGACTCCTGGTCCAGGCGTGGAGCATGTTGATGACCTCGTCGTCGGTGGGGTCGGTCATGTTTCACCATCCTGCCTATCTCACTTTCCGCCCAGTGCGTCCATCAGATTCTGCAGTTCCTTGATCGCGACGGCTCGGTCGGCGGGGTCAGTGTTTTTCTTGTCCATCAGCCATTTCGACAGGCCCCGTTGGTATTCCACGGCCTTGGTCAAATGCCATTTACCTTCGGTGGGTTGCAGGGACTGGTACTCGTCGCGAGGCCCCACCAACCCGGCGAGTCCAGCCGTGCACGAGTCCAGTTCCGTCGAATCAGCGGCGTCTTTTCTGCCATTGCTGACCCGCCGGGGCGTAGTGGACTCCACTCCAGAATGATCGACCCCCGAACGACATGAGTCCCTCCTGCGCTTCGCGGAGGAGGGAGTCCCCCGGAAGACCGTGATCAAGGACGAGGGTAACCAATCGCCGCTGATCCGGCCCTATCAACGCGGGTGATCCGGTGGTCGGTGGGGATACCCTCTAGAATTGGGCGAAAATGGCTGAGTGTCGGCCGCTCGGGCCACGTGGGCGGGCGTGTGACGGCAGGGGAGGGTAGTTGTGTCATTGCAGGTGAACCCGGACGCACTGCGGGCCTGGTCCAAGTGGCTGGACGGACTGGCCGGGGATATCGGCGGCTTGCGGGACGGAGTGAACGCGCCGAGTGAGGACACCGACCCCTTCCCCGGGGTCGATTTGGCGTCGGCGATTCAATCGGCGCGGGATCAGGTGACTGGCGGACTGGCATTCCTGGCGTCCCGGCAGACCGAGATGTCCGGCATCGCCAAGGGGGTCGGTGACAAATACGAGATCACCGACGATGACCTCGCGGCCAAGTTGCGGGCGATGGGCGGACTGCAATGACTCCTGTGCCGGGCCGTCCGTCACTGAAGGTTTCCGATGTGACGAAGTGGAAACCGGACGTACTCGGTAACTACGCCACCCGATTCGACACGGTCGTCACCAAGGGCGATCAGATGTTGCAGTCCATGCTCACCGAACACGACCATGTGGCGCAGACCTGGAAGGGCGCCGGCGCGGATTCCGCTGCCGCCCGGGTCGCGGCCGAGCGGACCGCCGGTAGCCATCTGATGGATAAGATCGGCGGGCTGAAGAACACGTTCACCACGCATCAGAATGAACTCGCCCACGCGCGGCAGTTCGTCGTCGATAAGCGAAACCTCATCGTGGGCAGGGGTTTCGAGGTCGCCGACGACGGTCAAGTTACCGCGGATGCGAAACAGAAGGCCCTTCAAGCCGCGGCCGGTAGTGCCACACCGCAGCCGGCGAATGTCACGACGGCATCGCTGCAGATCGGGTATGAGGCCGAGCAGCTGAATGTCGAGATGCTGAGCGCTTTGCAGTATGCCGAGAATACGGCGGCCGCGGCGAAAGCCGCGATCGATGTTGCCGGCCAGGCCGTCAACCAGGTGGCGATGTTCGAGGCACCATCGCAGCAGGTCCGGACCTTGTTTCCGGGATTACTGCATCCAGGTACCGCCAAACCAGGTGAGCTGCCTCTCGTGGTCGGCGATGCGGTGAAGCTGGGTCAGGGCATCCCGGTCACCTCAACCAAGCCGGACGGCTCGACCGTCACCACGACACCGAACCCGGATGGCACGATGACGGTGGCCACGTCGGTCCATCGGCCGGACGGGTCAACCGTCATGACCGAATCGACAGGCAATCAACCGCCGGTCACGACCGTGACATCCAAACCGGACGCTACCGGCGTCGCCAGTGTGTCGGTCACCTCCGCCGACGGCAAAACTGTCAGGATGCAGAACGTGTCCGAAAGCAATGGCAGGACAAGCACATTCGCACTCAACCCGGATGGCTCTCGCGGTGCGAAGGTGAGCGAGTCCTATCCGCAGAACGGCGGAACGACCACCGACAAGTTCGGTCCGAACGGCGTTGTCGATCGGCAGTGGAGACGGCCGGATGGGTTCCGGGCGTTCGAGCAGTATGTCCGTGGGCCCGACGGTCAGCCGCGCCTGGTGGGGACCGCGAACTCGGCGGGAATGCATTCGGCGTTGAACTCCGATGGCACGATCACCACAACCGATTCGCAGGGCAAATCGGCGCAGACAGCGCAGTTGGCGGATGGGCGGATCGTGACGAAATTCCCCGATGGTTCGGTGCTGCAATACGATCCCAACCAGGCCCCGGCCGGGACGCCGAAGCAGACGATCTGGGACAACACGAAGAGCTGGGCTGGCACCGAATGGAACAGTCTTGCCGGCTCCACCACGGACACGGTGATGAACCATCCGTATGCGACAGGTTTCTCTGCCGCGACCGCTGCGGGGGCGGAATGGAGCAAGGCAGGCGGAGCGTCGATGGCGAACGCGGCTGAGACCGCCATGAGCCAGTCTCATATCGACCAGGCTCGGGCCCTGCAAATGCTCGATTCCGGAACTCCGGGCTCCGGACACGCTTTCGTGGGTGCCATGGATTCGGCCACCGACGGCGCAACCAAAGCCGAAGTCGGCAACATGATGAAGGCCGACGCCAAAACCCTCGGTGGGATGCCACTCGGTGCCGTGGTGAACAGTTACGTGAACTGGGACGACTGGGCGCACCATGGAAAACCGGGAGACGAAGCCATCGCGAATGCCGCCGGAGGAACCGTGGGAGGATGGGCCGGAGCCGAGCTGGGTGCCGGCATTGGGGCGGCGGTGTGTGAGCCGACACTTATAGGTGCACCTTTTTGTGCAGGAATTGGGGCTGCCCTTTTCGGGTTTGGTGGGGGCGCTCTAGGTGGATGGGCTGCGGAAAAGCCATTCAAGTAGTCCATCATCCGATCACGAGGGTTGAACCCGCTACCGAGGAGAGTGTCGTTGTGACGGACCGATCAGAAGCATTGACCGCGCCTCTGCTGCCGTGGGCGGATGAGTGGGGCGGACAAGGGCCCCGACCGAAGTTGGTAGCAGCCGTTGTTTTTGCCCTCGCGATGGCGGTGCTGTCCATTCCGTTCTCGATTGACGCACACAACGAAGGTAGTTCCGGGCGGGTATGGCTCGGCGTTGGTGTCGGGCTGGTTGGAGTAACTAGTGTCATCGTCGGCCTTCCTCTCTTGCAAGGTCGGCGTAGAAGGCTGCCTCGAGATATCGGTGTTGGGTCCACGACGAATGGAGCTCACGGGCTGAGTATCTATTATCTGCGTGTATGGCGAATATCTCTCGGTGTATGGCTTGCGGCGGGGTTTGTGTTTCTCGTTATTCGCGGGGTGACTTTCGGTTCAGAAATGTTCTCTGGTGACGGCGATTCTGTTTCGTTTGGTTTGACCGGTGCAGGAATTATCGGCATTATCGTGGTTCTGGCGATGGTTGTAGTGCTGGGCTATCATTTGTTGGCGTCACGCCACCGGAGAGGGCGAGTTGCATTAACTGTCGAAGGGCTTATCCAGTCGAATGGACGCATAACGAAGACGGTGGCCTGGTCGTCAGTCGGCGGCGTGTCGGCGTGCCTTGTGAATAATGTCAGGAGTGTGCGAATAACTCCGGTTCCGCAGGAAGTGGTCGCCGTTGACGTGGGCGGGAGTTGGTTGGGGAAGCTGCAGCGCGGGACACTAGAACGATCGATCGATGTGCCGGTATGGGTGCTGGGACTGGATCCAGCAATGTTTCTTCACTTGGTCCAATTCTATTGGCGCCACCAGGAATTCCGCGAGGAGCTGCTTTCGGATGCTGTGATTGATCGGATGCGTCGTGGCGAGGTCGTCGATTGATTGGCCCCAGGCTGGTGCTGGATGTCTGTGCAGGCTGAGGTGCCGCTGCCGGAGTGGCCGGGTGCATGGGGCGATCCACGCCCGGCGGCGCGGATGATAATAGCCCTGCCGCTGGTCGGGCTGATGTCCCTGATCTTATTTCCGATGGCAGTACAATTCATTTATCAAGGTAATATCGGGGTAGGAATTTTCTGCATATCGGGTGGCTTGGTCTGTATAGGTTTTTTCATCGCTGGAGTGAAAAGTGTGCGGATTCGGCGAAAGCGGCTGCCACGCAGATTCATCCGAGGTGGCGGCAGCGCGGGCGAACCCGGATTGCGGATCCTTTATACGATATCTTCCAAGGCGGTGGGCGTAGTTTGGCTCGCCAGTGCTGCCGTGTTCTTCGCGGTCCGAGGATTCTATCTCGTCCGAAATTTCACGGTATCTACCAGTGAATTGCGACCGGCGCTGGGTGATATCGAATTGATCTTCATCGTCATCTGCGTGCCGATGTGTGTTTTCATGATCGGCTACATGACTCTGGGCAAGCATCGGCGCGGATCGATATTCATATCCCCGGACTCGCTGACCATCCGCCAGGGGTCCACGGTTCGTGTAATTCCGTGGGGTGACATAGGTAATGTGTCACCGAGTTATATGAATGCAGTCCGTGTTGTTCGGGTAGTTCCGTGGCCTGAGGCTCGAATAGCGGTCGAGCTGGGGCGAAACCCGCTGGATAGAATTCAGCGTGGATACTACGAAAGAAATATGGACATCTTCCCTAACCTCCTGGGAATGGATCCGGCCCTGCTGCTGTGCCTCATCAGATTCTATTGGCAGCACCCAGAATTCCGCCCCGAGCTGACCTCAGATGCGGTGATCGACCGTGTACGCCGTGGCGAACTATTCGAATGATCCGCTCACGGAGAACAACACTTGTGCCGCTGCGGGGAGCGGGATTATTCCGAACGCCACATGCGCAGGGTTTCCCCGCCGGCGGCAATCGTCAAGTCGCCCAATCATCCGCACGTTGCGCGCCTTGCGGAATTGGTGTGGCGGCCTATCCGCGCCTCAGCGCGGCGCTGATCAGTGCGCGGGCAGATTCGCCATAGGCCGTTTGTTCGGCCAGCAGGGCGAAGGTCTTCTCGTGTAGGGCGATCTCGGATGGGCGGGTGATGGTCAGCTCGGCGCTGACGGTCTCGGTGATCACCTGTGCGCGGTCGTACAACACGAAATTTGTTGCAGGTGCACGATATTCCGCGTCCAGCGGGATGATGCCGAGGCGCAGGTTCGGGCGGTCCAGCTCCGACCGCAGCGCTTCGAGCTGTTCGATCATCACCGTGCTGTCGCCGACGGTGCGGTGGAGCCCGGCCTCGCCGATCAGGATGTGGAAGCGGTGCCGGCCGCGCTGAAGGACGCGCTTGCGTGCTATCCGGACAGCAACTGCTTCCTCCAGGTCATCACGACCTCCGGTAATGGCGATGCACGCGCGCAAGATGGCTCGCGCGTAGTCCTCAGTCTGTAACAGGCCGGGTATGGTGTCGGGCTCGAACCAGCGGACGAGGCGCGCTTGTTCTTCGAGTTCGATGGACTGGCGCTGCCGGTGTGCGTGGCCCGCAGCGAGGGTCCGCTGCCATTCGAGGTACATCGAGCGCAGGTTGCGCAGGCTAGCGACGAGGTCATCGAGTACAGCGAGGTTGCCGCACGCCTCGCACCACGCGGCAAGGTCGGCCTCGGATGGTGCCTGCTTGCCGCGCTCGATACGGCTGACTTTGCTCGAGTGCCAGCCGCATCGAGCGGCGAGATCGATTCCGGATAGGTGGGCGGCTCGGCGTAGTTCCCGAAGGCGTGCGCCGAGCGCGGCCCGTGCATCGTCGACAGCGTTCACGGTGCGTGCGCGTACTCGCTGTCGGCGTACCGGTCGTGGTCAATTCCATTTGGCCACAATGTGTCCCGTGCATGCACGCAGAGGGCGGCGATTTCCGGATCGGTGGTGATCGACAGCCCCATGAACTCCCCATTGTCGGCGAAGGTCGTATAGGCCACTGTGTCGTCATCGAACATCCAGAAGTCATCTCCCGGAACGTCTTCCGGTTTGGCGAGGTGGCGTGGCAGCCATCGCACCGTCTCCCCGGCTTCCGTTCGGGTATGCGTCTCGCTGAGCAGCCATCGCGTGTAGTGCGAGTGCGGGACAGTCACCACCCGCAGCCGCTGGAGCGCGATACCGCGCCCGGCGGTCTCGACCATCAGGTCATCCCACGCCTTCCACGACGCGGGCTGTTCCTCCGGTTCGTATGTTTCACCAGTCTCCCAGCGGCGCAACGCTTCTACCTCGTCAGCCACGCCATAGGAGTCTTGTACTTCCAGGTGGAACGCGCGATGGCGGGCAGCCCGGAACAGCGGCTCGAAAATCCCGTCACCGGTGACGTGGAGCATCAGCGCACCACCACGGCCGTTTCATGGTCGTCGAGCGTGAGCTGAGCGAGGACTTCCGGTGCGGTGACTTGCTCCCCGCTGACGAGGAACTTTCCAGGTACGTCGGCCGCCTCGGCGGGCAACGACATGCCGGGTTCCAGCCAGTCGAGCATCCGGTGCGGCACCAGCACAGTTCCGGTGCGGTCGGTGATGTCTCCCTGGATCACCAGCTCGCCCGTATCGGCGGCATACACCGCCGGGCAGGCGCCGTGGCCCGAGCCGGAACCGACGTGACGCAGTTTCAGATGAGCGTGCATCGTGTAGCCATCCTTTGCGGTGGAAGGGACCATACCTCGCAATCATCTACGTATTTGCGCTTGGTAATCAACCATGCGCGCAAATACTCGCAAAGTCATAGTGCACGCTGCGGTGGCCCGCATAGCGTTTGGGTCGCCTCGTCGTCGGGTCGTATCGGTCCCGCACCGATTCCCCGACGGCGGGTGCGAGCCAGCCGAATAGTGGAAGGGGTCGCGCATGAACACACCTGTGCGCTCGGAAGACGAGGATGCGCGCAAGCTGGCCCTCGCTCCGAAGAACAGTCCCCGATATCTCCAGCACAGCGACGGCTCGTGGTCGTTCGTCGGCGATGATGGGTGGCCGGTCAGCCCGGAGGAATTCTGCGCGGATCTCGTGAGTGAGTACGGGATAGACCGTAATGAGATGCCTGTTCGTGCTCGGCCCGGACTGCCGAACGCGGAATAGTCGGGCCGACTTCTACCGGCCCGACAACCTCGGCAGCCCGGACGGGGTGAGCCGCGTAATCATCGGAAATGCCGACCCGCCTACACGCCGACAGGCCCTGCGCTTGCCAAGTTAGTACATGTTTCGTAGGGTAGGAGCCTACGAAATGCACAGTAAAGGGGAGCTGTGGAGCAAGCGCGAGGGACGCCACTGCCAGCCGAGCTGGCACGTTTTACACTGCGTACCGTCCGCCCACAGGACGCCGCCCACGTGTACGCCCATCCCCGTGCCGAGCTGTCGCGACTCGCCGACAGGGGCATTTTGCATCGAGTGGCCCGTGGTTACTACATCGTCGTACCCCAGGATCAGGTGGGACGTTCGTGGCTGCCAGGCCTCGAAGCCGCTGCCGCCGGTATTGCTTCGGCGATCTACGGAGCCGACCGTGCGGTGGTCATGGGTGTCAGCGCAGCTCGCCTGCTGGGTGCACTCCCTCGAGCTCTGGCTACTGCGGTGGTCGCCGTTCCTGGCCGGCACCGGCCGATTGCGTTGTCCGACCGCACCGCCGCTGTACGGTTCGTTCGACGCGATACCGAGGCGCTCGACGCCGAACTCGTGCAGACGCCGCTCGGCCCCGTGTTGGTCACAACTCCCGAGCAAACAGTGCTCGACCTCGCCCGAAGGCCACTTCTCGGCAACGCGGAGACGGATGTCCGGCCCGCGATTACTGCGCTCTACCGTCGCAGTGACCCGGAACGGCTGGCTGAGCTTGCCGAGCCGCAGCGACTTGTCGCCGCGTTGCGCCGCGCTGAGATCTGGGCGGGAGCTCTGTCGTGAACCTTGATGAACGAGACACTGTCGCAGAGCAGTTCGGTGTACCTCCGGAGCAGGTGGAGCGTGATCACCTGATCTCCCACCTTCTCGCAGTGCTCTCCACTCGCTTCGCGGAGAGACTGCACTTCATCGGTGGCACCGCGCTCGCACGCACCCATCTCGTCGACGGGCGCCTCAGTGAGGACATCGACCTCATTGCTCTCGGCAACCGTACCGAGTTGGCCGCCGAAATTGACGCTGCGTTACCACGAGCGGTTGCGCGCAGCCATGGTCGGTTGTCTTGGGGGCCTAGTCTTGCCGCAGTTCGTGACACCGAGGCGGCAAACCTTCGCACGGGCGGTGGGCTGTCCGTCAAGATCCAGCTGCTGTCCTCCCGGGGCCGAACGGCATGGCCCACGGAACTTCGCATACTCGAACAGCGCTACAGCGGTGCGCCACTTGCACGGTTGTCAGTGCCCACGTTGCCCGCCTTCGCCGCCGCGAAAGCCGTCACGTGGCACGATCGGCGTGCGTCGCGTGACCTGTGGGATCTGTGGGCGCTTGCTGGAATCGGGGCCATAGATACGGAGGCATCCAGCCTTTTCGAACGACACGGGCCGACCAACAGGCCACCCGGTGGTCACCTTTTCGACCGGCCGCCGAGCGAAGACGACTGGGTTTCCCAGCTGGCCGGGCAAACTCGCCTGACAGTGACAGCCAGAACGGCACTCACGACTGTCCGGGACGCGTGGGCACGAGCAACCGACGACTACGACATCAAACATGAAGACGAAGAACCGTGACCGTCCTCCGAGGACACACCGGCCTCGCAGCACGGCTTACCGCCTCGGAATCCGGAGTACGGGTCATCAGGGGGAAGCGATACTCGCCAGATCGGCAGACTGGCCGATTAATTCGTGGTTCGGCGGCGGTCTGTAGTGGAGATCAACCACACCGGATGCGATGGAGCGAGCATGAGCACTGTGGACCTGCATTACGAAACCTTCGGAACCGCCCAGCCCGGTACCTCGCCGCTGGTGCTGGTGCACGGGGGTGCCGGGACGATCGGGGCGCATTGGGGTGGGGTCATTCCGGTGCTGGCGAAATCGCGGCTGGTGGTCGGGGTCGAGTTGCAGGGGCACGGGCATACTCCGCATGCCGATCGGCCCTACACCTTCGACAACTCTGCTGATGATATCGCCGCGCTGGTGCGTCGCCTCGACCTCGGGCCGGTCGATGTCGCCGGATTCAGCAATGGTGGGCCGGTGGTGCTGCGGTTGGCTCAGAAATACGGGGATGTGGTGCGCCGGCTCGTCATCGCATCCGGGTTCTGCCGTCGGGATGGGATGGTGCCGGGGTTCTGGGATGGTTTCGGTGATGCTGAAATATCTTCGATGCCAACAGAACTGGCCGACGCGTACCGTGCGATCGATCCCGACCCCGCCAATCTGAAGCGAATGTTCGATCTCGATGTCGGCTTGATGCGCGATTTCGAGGACTGGGATCTGGATGCGCTCGCTGGGATCGCACAGCCCGCGCTGTTCGTGAGCGGAGTGCGGGATGTGGTACTGCCCGCGCACACCGTGGATATGGCCGCATCGGTGCCGCGCGGTTGGTCGTTGATCCTGCCGGCCGGGCACGGCGACTACCTCGGCGCGGCGGAGACCGGCGGAACGGTCGGCGCCGTCGCCAAGGGCTTTTTCGGTGTGCTGGAACAGTTCCTCGATGCCGATGGGTTGTGAGAGCGGTTTCAGGAGGGGGCCGGGTTCAGGAGGGGACAGCGGCGAGCAGGGAGCTTGCACGGGTGTCGAGTGCGCCCTCGATGATGTGGTCGGTGACGTAGGCGAAGGCCAATCCACGGTCGGGGTCGGCGAACGCGAGCGACCCCCCGCGGCCGGGATGGCCGAAAGTCGTTGGGCCGGTGAGGGGCATCGTCGGTGTGGGGAGCATGAAACCGGATCCGAAACGCGTCGGCATGGCCAGCACCTGATCGGTTCCGGCGGATTGTTCGCGGGTCGCGGCGGTGCGGGTTTCCGAGGTCAGTAGGCGGACGCCGTCCACCTCGCCGATCAGTGAGGCATAGATGCGGGCCAGTCCGCGGGCGGTGCCGATGCCATTACTCGACGGGATCTGCGCGGCCTGGACCTCGACAGAGTTGAAGTCCATATCCGGCGGATCGGTGACCTGAAATGCCCTGTGGTACAGCGAGTTCGGATCCTTCGCCGCGACCACCATCGGGCGCATTTCTTCGGGCACGGAATCGATATCGATGGCGGCGAAATCGGGTGGCGGGGTGAACGCCAGCCGCGCCACCCGATCCCGCTCGGAATCCGGCAGGCCGATGTAGAAATCCGCTCCCAGCGGCGCGGCGATCTCCTCGGCGACGAATTGCCCCGGCGACCGTCCCGACACCCGCCGGACCACCTCGCCGACCAGCCAGCCGAATGTTCGGCCGTGATATCCGTGGGCGCTGCCGGGCTCCCACAGCGGTCGCTGCGCGGCCAAGGCGTCCACCATCGGATCCCAGTTCAAAGTGTCCAATACTGGCACCGGCCGATCGAGTGCGGGCAGTCCGGCGCGGTGGGACAGCAACCAGCGAACCGGAATTCGCTGTTTGCCGGCGGCGCCGAATTCGGGCCAATACTCGATCACCGGTGCGTCCAGATCGAGTTCGCCACGCTGGGCCAGCAGATGGGCGGCGACGGCGAGCACACCTTTGGTCGCGGAATAGACCAGCGTCATGGTGTCGCGCTGCCAGGGCCGGTCGCGTTCGGTGTCGGCCGAACCGCCCCACAGGTCCACCACCGATTTCCCGTCCCGATACACGGCGACCGCGGCACCGATATCGCTGTTGCCGGTGAAGTTCTCGGCGAACGCCTCCCGCACCGTCTCGTATCCGGGTGCCACCACACCTTCGATTGTCATATCCGGCTCAACGCGCCGCGGCCGGTGAGTGTTCCGCCGTTCACGGCTGCAACTGCCAGAGCAGGGCATGTCCGGAACCGGCCGGATTGCAGTGCAGAGTGTGGCCGTCCGAGTCGACGGCCACACCCTTGGGGTCCTGGCAACTGTCGCCGGCCCGTGGGTGCGAGGCCGGTGGTGCGGGCGGTGCGGAGGTAGCTGGGGGCATCGCCAGCAGGGGCAGCGCCAGCAGGGACAGGGTGGTGCCGATCAGTGCACTCGATAGTCGTGCGCGCATCACATACCCCTTAACGGCCGTTCCCCCGGCTCATCGCCCCGGCGAGTAGAAGGCGCCAGCGTATCCCCGCGCACCGCCCGATGTCACGCGGCAGCGATGACAATTGTCCGCTTTGGCGCATATGCGTCCGTGCGTGTACCACGGACCGGGGATGCTCACACTCATAGTCGGGTCATAATCCGCGTTGAGGTTGCGTCGAATCCGCTGAGCAGGACTGCGGCCGCCGATACCCGCCACTACCTTTCGGGATGTACATATGAAGTCGCAGGAAAGGTCGGGGAAATGATCGCAGCGTTGGCTATGTCAGCGGTCGCGGCGGGAGTCGCTGCGGTGACCGGGGCAATCGGGCTCGCCGGACTGTTCTCGGGCAACGTCTGACGCCAAACCCGCGGCCGGCCCCACCGCCGAACGCGCCGGAACGATCTTCTCGGCGTGATGACCGGTGGGGCCGCCGCTTCTCGGTAGAATCCGGCGCACGAGGTGGTCGCCGGGTCGGACGGGGAGGATCAAGGTCAGTGTTCGAGGTGTGGGGGCGGCGGACGGCCGTCAGATATGCCGACGGGCGCATCACCACCACTCCGCTGGGCGTGGACGATGACCGGGCCATCGATGTACGGGTCTCGGATCTGCGCGAGGCCTGTGTGGCCGAATCCGATGCCGGGGACCTGATGATCCTGCTGTACTTCCGGTCGCCGGAGAAGGCCGTCAACGGGGTCGCCAACCGGCGCAATCCGACCGTGGTGCTGCTGGAACCGGAGGTGACGCAGCATGCGGTGAGCTTGGTTCGCGCGGTATCCGACGATCTGCTGGAGATGCGGCGGATCGTACGCCAGCGCCCGGATCTGACTCCGCCGCAATCGGTGCCCGGTCCGTATGGCCCGATCCGCCCGGATGTGGCAGCCGCGGCCGAGCGCATCCGGATTCCCGGCGACATCGGTCGAGAGATCGCCGCGATGCACGCCTACGCTCGACCCGACGAATATGTTCTGGAGGGCGCGGCCTGCGGATTCGGCGGGGCCGCCGGGCTGGTGGTGATCACCACGCTGCGACTGTTGTTCGTCTCGGCCGCCGCCACCTATGAACTTCCGGTCGCGGCCATCGACCGTGCCGATGTGTCCGCGATGCCGGGATCGCCTGCCACACTGCGGATTTCCGACGGTCAGACCGATCTGGAATTCATCGCCGCCGAGGGTGAGGATCTGATCCGGGTCGGTCAGGCCACCCGGCTGGCCTGCGAGGTCGAACATGTCGACGGTTCGATCGTGATGGCGCGACCCTCATCGCTGGACCTGTTCGGTGAATGGCAGCTGCTGGTCGAACGCCGCAAACTCGGGATGGTCGACGCCGATCAATTCAAATGGGAAGGCGTGGGGATCCTCCGGGCTATGCCGGAATGACGCAGCGCCATGCCCGAATAAAACACAGCGCGATGCCCGAATAAAACATAGCGCCATGCCCGAATAGGTTTCAGTGGAAGGGCGAGAGCCCGAAAACCGGTGCGCCGGGGTGTAGGGCCACCCGTCGCCACGGACTCGACGGG
>JAFMQT010000440.1 GCA_017354515.1 Nocardia sp.
CGCCGCCCCCGCCGGCGGTGATCCGCCCCCGCATCACCACCGGGCCGGCCTCGGCGACGAGTGCCGCGGCCTTCAGCATGGGTGCGGTGGTGGGTGCGGTCCTGGGGCGCCGCAAGCGCTGAAGCCGCCGCAAGCGCTGAAACTATTGCCAGAACCGGTGCATCGGAGCAGGCTGAAGGCACCGGTAGCGCACCGGGCGCTGCCCGAGCAGAGAGGGGGTGGGCCGCGTGTACGCACGGTCTACCACGATTCAGGCGCAACCCTCCTCGATCGACGCGGGGATTGCGCATATGCGAGACGAGGTGCTGCCCGCGTTGGAGAAGATCCCCGGGTGTGTCGGTATGTCTTTGATGGTGGATCGGGTGTTCGGCCGATGCATCGCCACCAGTGCCTGGGAGTCCGGGGCCGCAATGCACGACAGCGCCATGCGGGTGCAGCCGCGTCGTGATCAGGCCGCCATGATCTTCGGCGGTGTCGCGCAGGTCGCCGAATGGGAGATCGCGGTCATGCACCGCGAACACCGTTCGACCGACGGCGCCTGCGTCCGTGCGACCTGGATCAAGACCGATCCGACCCGGCTCGCCATGACCATCGACTCCTACCTCGACTACGTGCTGCCCGGAATGGAACAGCTCGAAGGCTTCTGCAGCGCGAGCCTGCTGGTCAACCGGAGCTCTGGGCGCGCGGTGTCGTGCGGAACCTTCGACAGCGCCGACGTGATGCGCCGCAACCGCGAGCAGTCCGCGGCCCTGGGCGTCGACGCGGCGCGCAAGGTCGGAGTGGAGGCGATCGACGTGCGCGAGTTCGACCTGGCCCTGGCACATCTGCGGGTCCCGGAACTGGTGTGAGGTCCGTGCGGCGGCGCCGCACCCGGTGTCGGCGATCGCCTGCGTGCGATGCGCTGAAAATCGGTGCGCGGCGTCGTCTGCAGTGACATGAAACTTACCGTTCAAACCTTCCTCACCCTCGACGGCGTCATGCAGGCCCCCGGCGGCCCGGAAGAAGACCCCAGCGACGACTTCACCCATGGCGGTTGGCAGGCCGCCTTCTTTCCCGACGCGGGCGTCGGCGAGTTCGTCAACGAACTCACCGGCCACGCCAGCGCATTCTTGTACGGCCACAAAACGTTCGACCTGTTCCGCGGTTCCTGGCCCGATCAGACCGACCCCGCCAATCCCATTGCCACAGCGATAAATTCGCTCCCCAAATACCTGGCTTCCCGTACGGTGGACGAGGCCGATGTGAGCTGGCGCGGCGAGTACCCCGACACCGCTCACCTCCTGAAGGGCGATGTGGTCGCCGCCGTCCGGGCGCTGAAAGACGAACCGGGCGACGAACTTCAGGTCTGGGGAAGTGCGAACCTGCTCCAGACCCTGATGCGGCACGAACTCGTCGACCGCTTCCGCCTGATGACGTTCCCCCTGGTCCTCGGCTCCGGTCTGCGCCTGTTCAACAACGGCATCCTCCCGGCGACAATGCGTCCCGTGGATATCACCGTCACCGAGAAGGGCGTCGTCCTCGGCACCTACGAACCCGCCGGCCCGGTCGAGCACGGTCGGATGTGAACCGCGATGGTCGTCACTCGTCCGTATTCAGTCGTGCCCACGCGGGCGGTTCGTCGTGATCGACTGTGCGGGCGGCGGGTTGATCAGCGGTGTTGAGATCGTGAGGCGCAGCCGGCTCCGATGGACCGACCCGCGGCGATCTTGCGCCGCTCGTCCTTGACCCACCTACCCAGTTAGACTCTCGTGAATCCCTAGCTCACGGGAAACTTCAACCGCCGGTCTCAGTCGAAGAATTCATCGAGGGTGTTGGCGGTCAGTATCCGCTCAGTCCAGGCCTCGAATTGATCGGCGTTGCCGGTCTCGACTCGGTGGATGACCTTGTCCGGTAACGGCCCGAACTTGAGAGTCAGCTGGCGCAGCAGGGTCTTGACCTGTCCTTCGGTGACCCCCTTGGCTCGGCCTTCGGCGCGCAGTTGTTCGGCTGTTGTCATCGCGACCTCCTTCGCGAGCGGGCCGAGTTGGTCGACAACCTGCCCCAGATCGTGGGCATTGGTCTCGGACACCTTACTAATGTACGTGAACAGGGTTTGCAGGTCACCGGCCGCGTTCGGCGACTCCTCCACGGCTCGGAGCACCTCGATATGCGGTTGCAGGTCCCGGTCCAGGTGTTCGTTCCGGAACGCCACGCGGTGCAGGATCAGCATCATCAATACGGCGGGTGCGAGATCGCGAGCGTACAGCTCGGCGAAATCGAGTCCGGCGAGGTCATCGACCAGGATCCGAAATCGCGGAACCAGATCGCCCAGGTGGTCGCGGATGCCGGGATCGGTGCCGATCCGGTCGCACAGCCGGGTGCTGTAGGTCCAGCGCCGCGCGTTGGGCCCGGAGTTCACCACGACCGGGATGACCAGGGGATAGTAGTCGGAAGTCGGATGGTCGGCCAGGTGCTGGCACCACGTGCCGATCATGTACTCGAGGACCCGCAGTGGCATGTGCTTGTCGGGCGTGCTCTGGTGTTCGAGCAGCAGGTGGATGTATCCATCGCGGCCGGCGAGGGTCGTCTTGAACAGGATATCGCTGTCGCGACTGCGCAGATTCGGCAGCACGTATCTGCTGGGCGCCAGCTCCAGCGCTTCCCAGTCGATCAGTGCGACAAGCCATTCCGGTAGTACAGCCCGCAACTCTCCGGTGGCCGCGGCGGGGTTGGACATGATCTTGCGGAACAGGGAGTCGTGCGGAGCATCCTGTGGCGCAGTCATATTCGGCAAAGTACCGGCGAATCACCAACACGCCCAAAGTGGTTGGCATACGACACGCCGGTGCGCGCGCCGGTCTCGACACAGAGAAGTCGGGGCGCGACCAACCGTGCCGGGTGGGGCCGTTCACCCGGCACGGTGAGTGAGTTGGCTCAGAAGATGTCGTCGATGACGTCTGTGGCGATGGTGTCACCGATGCCGAATCCGGCGCCGGTGGCGATCGCACGGCCGAACCCGCCGCCGAGGAAGCGCTGCAGCATGCCGCCCTGTTGCTGCTGATACATAGGCTGCTGGTACTGGGGCTGCTGATATTGGGGCTGCTGGTACTGGGGCTGCGGCGGGGGTGCGTACTGCGGCTGGGGGGCGACCTGCTGGGGCTGTGCCGACTGCTGCACGTGGTTGTCGACCAGTCCGTGGATCGACTGCAGCAGTTTGCTGACCTGGCTCTCCTCATCGCGGATGGCGATCGCGATTTCCCGCAGGTCCAGCGCGTATTCGCGGGCGTTCTGATCCCCCGCGTCAGCGGCGGCCTTGAGTTTGCTGGCCAGCCCCTGAACCAGCTGCAGGGTTTGCTGGCCCTGCTGCTGCAGTTGCGCGAATTCCTGATCAACGCTCTGCGCGTCCATCCGATCCTCCTGGTCGACTCCGGATACTGGATCCAGCCTAGGAGCGCCGCACTGAGCTGAACCTGTGGGGGTGGTCGGCATTTGCTGAGTAAATCGGTGGTGGAGACGGGTACCCCACTACCGGCGTGAGCGTCCCGTCCGCATCCACAGCAGCAACCCGAGCCCGATGACGACGACGAACGCACCGATGAATCCGAGCACCCGCAGATTCTGTTTGCCCTGTTCGGACGAGGAATCCGAGGCTTGCGCGGGGGCCGGTGTCGGGGGTGTCGCGAGCGCGACATTGGTATCGGTGGCGGCGCCGTTCGGATCGGGGAGTGAGCCGATACCGGCTCCCGGGGGTAGGCCGAAGGCGTAGTCGAGCAGGCGCTCGGCCTGCACCGGTGGCCGCAAGGGCAGCACATCGGCTTTCAGCAGCGTCAGGACCAGGCGGTGGCCGCCTCGCTCGGCGGCGGTGACGAAGGTCTGGCGGGCATCGTCGGTGAAACCGGTCTTGCCGCCCAGATCGCCGGGGTAGTCGTAGAGCAGGTGATTGTCGTTGGCGATGGGGAATCCGGGGTGCGGCTTGTCGCCGGGGATGCGGGGGTCGGGCGGGTAGCCGGGGAAATTGAATTCCTCGGTACGCACGATGTTCGCGAACGCCGGGTTCTGCATATCGTGCCGGAATATGGTCGCCAGATCGTAGGCCGAGGTACTCATGC
>JAFMQT010000441.1 GCA_017354515.1 Nocardia sp.
CCGGACGTGATGACCGGGAAAACCACCTCCCTCACCGATTTCCCGAATCAGGTCGTGGTGCTGAATCTGTGGGGCCAGTGGTGCGGTCCGTGCCGCGGCGAGGCCCCGGCGCTCGAGCAGGTCTACCAGGATTCCAAGAATCAGGGCGTGGCGTTCCTGGGCATCGATGTGCGTGATTTCGATCAGGACGCCGCGCGCGATTTCGTCACCGACAACAAGATCGGATATCCGTCCATCTACGATCCGTCGATGCGGACGCTGATCGCCCTCGGCGGCAAATTCCCGACCAGCGTCATCCCGACCACGCTCGTTCTGGACCGGCAGCATCGGGTGGCCGCGGTATTCCTGCGGTCGCTGATGGCCGACGATCTGCGGCCCGTGGTGGCCCGGGTCGCCGCGGAGGACCGGCAGTGACCGTCCTGGCCGTACCCGCGCTGGCCTCGGTGGGCGATTCGTTCCAGCACACGGCGGCGACCGGCCCGCTGCTGCTGGCGCTGGGCGCCTGTCTGCTCGCCGGTCTGGTGTCGTTTGCCTCACCGTGCGTGGTGCCGCTGGTTCCGGGATATCTGTCCTATCTGGCGGGCCTGGTGGGCGCGGAGGCGCCGCCGGTGACCATCGACGAAGCGCAGGGCCGGACCGCGGTGCTGGTGCGTGGCGGGCGGCTGCGGGTCGCGGGGGCGGCGGGCCTGTTCGTCGCCGGATTCACCGTGGTTTTCGTGCTCGCCTCGGCGACCGTCTTCGGTGTCATCCAGACCCTGAACGTGAATCGTGAACTGCTGCAACGTATCGGCGGTGTGGTGACGATCGTGATGGGTCTGGTCTTCCTCGGTTTGGTGCCGATGTTGCAGCGCGACACCAGAATGCATCCGCGCCGGCTCACCGGCCTGATCGGTGCCCCACTGCTGGGTGCGGTGTTCGCACTCGGCTGGACACCGTGCCTGGGACCGACGCTGTCCGGGGTGATGGCGGCATCGGCCGGTACCGAGGGCGCGACCGCCGTTCGCGGCGTGGTGCTGATCGTGGCCTACTGCCTGGGGCTGGGATTGCCGTTCGTGATCCTGGCGTTCGGGTCGGCCACCGCGCTGCGCGGAGTCGGCTGGCTGCGCCGCAATTCGCGAACCATTCAGATCGTCGGCGGTGTGCTGCTGGTCGCCGTCGGAATCGGTCTGGTCACCGGAATGTGGGATCAGTTCGTCGGATGGGTTCGCAATGTATTCGTCTCCCAGGTAACCCTGCCGATCTGAGCTCTGCGATGACTGCCACTGTGACTTCCCAGCCCCCCGCCACGACCCCGCCGCGCCGCCCATCGCTGCCGCGCCGGCTCTGGTCGATCGTGCGCAATACCTGGCGCGGGCTGACCAGTATGCGCACCGCGCTGATGCTGCTGTTCCTGCTGGCGCTGGCCGCGATTCCGGGGGCTCTGCTGCCGCAGCGCAGCCTCAATCCGCAGAAGGTCGACAAATACATCGCCGACCGCGGCTTCCTGGGGCCGTGGATGGATCGGCTGCAGTTGTTCGACGTCTTCTCCAGCTTCTGGTTCACCGCGGTCTACGCCCTGCTGTTCATCTCGTTGATCGGCTGTATCGTCCCGCGTGTTCTGGACCACTACCGTGCGTTGCGCACGCCCCCGGTTCCCGCGCCGCGCAATCTGTCCCGGTTGCCGCATCACGCGGACAGCACGGCCTCCGCACACCCCGCCGAGGTCATCGAGCAGGCCCGGCGCGGGCTGCGGGGCTGGCGAGTACAAGTTCGCGACCAAACCGGCCGATCAGGTGAGGTGACCCTGGCGGCCGAGAAGGGGTACCTGCGCGAACTCGGCAATCTGGTGTTCCACCTGGCCCTGGTGGGCCTGTTGATCGCCGTCGCGGCCGGCAAGCTGTTCGGCTACGAGGGCAATGTCATCGTCGTCGCGAACGGCGGGCCCGGGTTCTGCAGCACCTCACCGGCGGCTTTCGACTCGTTCAAGGCCGGGCGGGTCAACGACGGCACCGGCCTCACGCCGATTTGCGTGCGGGTCAAGGATTTCGCCGCCGACTACCTACCCAACGGTGAGGCGCAGATGTTCACCGCGAATATCTCGTATCAGAGCGGCGAGGATCTGGCGAACAACCATTGGCGCGACACCGCCATCCAGGTCAATCACCCGCTGCGGGTCGCCGGCGATCGGGTCTATCTGCAGGGGCATGGTTACGCTCCGAGTTTCACCGTGACCTATCCCAATGGTGAGAAGCGCTCCGAGACCGTCCAGTGGCGGCCCGACGACGGCACCACCTTCCTGTCCAGCGGTGTGCTGCGTTTCGACCCGCCCGGTGGGATGTACCCGAGTGAGGATGATCGCCGGAAGAACCAGATCGCGATCGACGGCTTGTTCGCCCCGACCGCGTTGATGCACGGGAAGCTGCTGACCTCGTCGTATCCGGCGATGAATGATCCCGCGGTGGCCGTCGACATCTACCGCGGTGATACCGGTTTGGACACCGGCCGGCCGCAGTCGCTGTTCTCGCTGGATCCCGAGATGATCAAACAGCAGCGACTGGTCAAACAGACGCGGGTGAATCTGCGGCCCGGTGAGTCCTCGACCCTGGCGGATGGGACCAAGGTGACCTTCGACGGCGCGAAGCAATACGCGAATCTGCAGGTCTCCCACGATCCGGCGCAGCTGTGGGTGCTGGTCTGCGCGGTGACCATGATGGCCGGGCTGCTGGTGTCGCTGCTGGTCAAGCGCCGCCGAATCTGGTTGCGCGCCTATCCGGAGAATTCGGGCGGCCCGAACCCGGATGACGGTAATTCCGGCGAACGACGTACTGTAGTAGAGATGGGCGGGCTGGCGCGCACCGACCAGGCCGGTTGGGGCGGTGAATTCGCCCGTCTGCGCACCCGACTGCTGGGCTCCGAGGACGCGGATTCCGATCGTTCGAGTGCCGCTGTCGGTTCGAGCGGTGTTGTCGGTTCGAGTGCTGTTGGTTCGAGTGTGGAGAGCACGGGAGAGTAGTGGATATGCCGATCGACGAAACCCTCGCCGGATACAGCAATCTCGCGTTCAAGACGGCATTCGTCGTCTACCTGCTGGTGCTGGCGATGCTGATCGTGCAGTATTCGACGGCCAAGAAGCAGGTGACCACCGAACGCGAACGAGAACGCGAACTGGTCGGCGTCGGCGGCGCGAGTACCGAACGTCCCGCCGCTCCCGGCAAGCTCGAGGCCGCGCCGCGAACTCCGCTGCCCGAACGGCTCGGCAATATGGCCTTCTCGGTGGTGTTCGTCGCGATCGCCTTGCATCTGGCCTCGATTTTCCTGCGCGGCTTCGCGACCCACCGATTCCCGCTCGGCAATATGTACGAGTTCGTCACCATGGCCACCTGCGCGGCGATGGTCACCGGCCTGATCTTCATCCATGAGCGCCGCTACCGTTCGATGTGGGTGTTCCTGCTGATCCCGGTGCTGATTCTGATGTTCCTGGCCGGTCAGGTGCTCTACGCCGACGCCGCACCCGTGGTTCCGGCGCTCAAGTCGTACTGGTTGCCGATCCACGTCACGATCGTGAGTGTCGGCAGCGGAATCTTTCTGCTCTCGGGTGTGGCGAGTCTGCTGTTCCTGCTGCGCACCTATCAACCCGCCGGCGAGGAATCCGACAACCCCATCGGCGCCCTGGCCCGCCGCCTTCCCGACGCCCGCACCCTGGACCGCCTGGCCTACCGCACCACGGTGGTCGCCTTTCCGCTCTTCGGCACCGGCATCATCCTCGGCGCCATCTGGGCGGAGTCGGCCTGGGGCAGGTTCTGGGGCTGGGACCCGAAGGAAACGGTCTCCTTCGTCGCATGGGTCATCTACGCGGCGTATCTGCACGCCCGCGCGACCTCCGGATGGCGCGAGACCAAGGCGGCCTGGATCAATGTCGCCGGTTTCGTGGCGATGCTGTTCAACCTCTTCATCATCAACATCGTGGTCAGCGGGTTGCACTCCTACGCCGGCCTCAACTGATCGCTGTCCGGCGAACCACCGCGTACCCTTCCGCGGCACTGATGCGACCTTCGGCGACATCGGCGAGTAGTCCGACCACGCCCCAGGACACAAAAGTGCGATCT
>JAFMQT010000442.1 GCA_017354515.1 Nocardia sp.
CGATGGTGGCGCGCACCGCGCCGCAGGTGTCGTGGCCGAGGACGACGATCAGCGGGACCTCGAGAATCCCCACACCGTATTCGATGGAACCGAGCACCGAGGCGTCGATGACGTGACCGGCTGTGCGGACCACGAACATATCGCCCAGGCCCTGGTCGAAGATGATCTCCGCGGCGACTCGGGAGTCACCGCACCCGAACAGCACGGCCCGCGGCTGTTGCCCGCCGACCAGCAAAGCACGTTCGGCGGCGCCCTGGCTGGGGTGTTGCAACGTGCCCTGGACGAACCTGTCGTTACCCTCGCGGAGAGACTTCCAGGCGGTGATCGGGTTGGTATGCGGCATGCGTCCCATTTTCCACAGCTCTCTCGTGAGATGCGAGGCACCCGGTGACAATCGGGCAAGAATTGCCTCCGGCACCCGTGCGGGCGTAGTGGTGAACTCGTGAGTATCGACCTCGTGAGTATCGACGCCGACGCCCTGATCGAATGGTATCGGCGCACCGCCCGTGATCTGCCCTGGCGGCGGCCGGAGGTTTCGGCCTGGCAGATCTTGATGAGCGAGATCATGCTGCAGCAGACTCCGGTGGTCCGGGTCGAGCCGATCTGGCGGGAGTGGGTGGCGCGCTGGCCGGTGCCCTCGGCGATGGCGGTGGCCTCGGCGGGGGAGGTGTTGCGGGCGTGGGGCAAACTCGGCTATCCGCGCCGGGCGCTGCGCTTGCACGAGTGTGCGCGAGTGCTGGCCGCCGAATACGGCGACGAGGTTCCGAAGGATGTCGAGGTCCTGCTGACCCTGCCCGGAATCGGCGCGTACACCGCGCGGGCGGTGGCCTGTTTCGCCTACGGGCAGCGAGTTCCCGTGGTGGACACCAACGTCCGCCGAGTGGTCGCCCGTGCGGTACACGGCCGTGCGGAGGCCGGTAATCCACGCGCCCGCGATCTGGCCGAGGCCGAGGCGCTGCTGCCGGCGCGGGTGGATCGGGCGGCGGTGTTCTCGGCGGCGCTGATGGAACTGGGTGCGACCGTGTGCACCGCCCGCACCCCCGATTGCGACCGGTGCCCGCTGCCTCGATGCGCATGGGTCGCCGCGGGCCGTCCGGCGGCGCCGGATGTGGTGCGCCGCACCCAGAAGTACGACGGCACCGACCGCCAAGCCCGCGGTCGGCTGCTGGATGTGCTGCGCTCGGCATCGGGACCGGTCGAACGGATCGCACTGGATCTGGCCTGGGCTCAGGATCCGGGCCAGCGCGATCGAGCCCTGGATTCGCTGCTGGTCGATGGCCTCATCGAACAGACCGACACCGGATTGTTCGCACTCGCGGGCGAGGGCTGATCCGCCGGATCCGATATCAGCCGGTGCCGACCGGATTCTCACGAGCCGGGGATCGCGCGCCGCGGCGCGCGGTGCGGAGCGGCTTCGCCGCCAGCCGGCAGATGAGGTAGATCGCGAACGAGATCGCGGTGATGAATGTCGACACCGGAACTCCGGGCGCCAGCGACAGCAGAATGCCGCCCACCGCGGCGATTTCGGCGAACAGGATCGACAACGCGGTCGCACGCAGCGGTGCGGCGGTGAGCTGGGCGGCGGCCGCGGCGGGGGTGATCAGCAGCGACAGCACCAGCAGGGCGCCCACGATCTGCACGCCGAAGGCGGCGGTGACCCCCAGCAGCACCGCGAACACCACCGACAGCGCCCGCACCGGAACTCCGCGCGCGAGCGCCACCTGCGGATCGGTGCTCGCGAACAGCAGCGGCCGGTAGATGAACGCCAGCACCGCGAGCACTCCGATCGTGCACAGCGTCAGCGAGGTCAGACCGCCGTTGCCCACACTGACCACCTGCCCGGTCAGTAGCGAGAACTTCGAGCCGGCCCGGCTGGGGCCCAGCCACAGGAACAGCACCGACAGTCCGAGCCCGAACGACATCACCACCGCGATAACCGAATCACGTTCGCGCGCTTTGGAACCCAGTAAGCCGAACATGACCGCCGCGATCACCGACCCGACGATCGCGCCGGTTCCCACCCCGACTCCGACCAGAAGTGCGGCGGCCGCTCCGGTCAGCGACAGTTCACTGGTGCCGTGCACCGCGAACGACATCTGCCGGTTCACGATGAGCGGGCCGATCGCCCCGGCCAGCAGGCCCAACAGGGCCGCGGCGATGATCGCCTGCCGCACGAAGTCGAAGGACAGCAGTTCGGCGGTGGTGTGGAAATCGAATGCGCCGGTCAGCGCGTCGGTCAGCTTCTGATTCACCGCGGCTCCCGGGCCGGATGGTCCGAGCCGAGCGCGTCGATCTCGTCGCCGGTGCCGACCACCACGATCCGCCCGCGCACGCGCAGCACATCGACCTGGGTGCCGTAGAGCTCCGAGAGCACCGGCGCGGTCATCACCTCGTCACAGGTGCCGATCCGGAAGCCGCCGTCCACCAGGTACAGGATCCGATCCACCAGCGGCAGAATCGGATTGATCTCATGGGTGACGAACAGCACCGCGGTGCCGTGCTCGCGACGGCGGCGGTCGACCAGTTCTGCGACCAGCCGCTGATTGGCCATATCGAGGCTCAGCAGCGGTTCATCGCACAGCAGGACGCGCGGATCGCCGGCCAGGGCCTGGGCCCCCCGCAGTCGCTGCTGCTCGCCTCCGGACAGCGAATCCAGTGGGGCGGTGGCGAATTCCCGGGCTCCGACCTGATCTATGGCCGCGTCGACGCGGCGGCGCCGATCCGCGCGATGACGCCAGCCCAGGCCCCAGCGGTGCCCGTCCACACCCAATCCGACCAGATCGACTCCGCGCAGCCGCACCCCGGAATCCATCGTCTTCTGTTGTGGCACATAGCCGATGCACTCGGTGCCCAGCCGCGCGGGCGCGCCGCCCACCTCGACCGAGCCGGCGCTGGGGGCCAGTTGGCCGAGCACCATGCGCAGCAGGGAGGTCTTACCGGATCCGTTCGGACCGAGTACCGCGACGAATTCGCCGGGCGCGACATCCAGGTCGAGATCGCGCCAAATCGTGCGCGAGCCGAAGCTCAGCGCGGCCCCGCGCACCGATACAGCCGGATCCTCGGCGGCGGATGGGGGCCTCGCCGCCGCGATATCGCCGTGCTGGATGGTCGATGACATCGAAATAACTCCCTGCCTCAGCCGAGCGCCGCGGCCAGCGCGTTGGCGTTGCCGGTCTGCCAGGTCACGAAATCGCTGTGGGCGGGCAGGGTTTCGGTGACATCGATCACCGGCACTCCCGCACGCTCGGCCGAATCGGCGAGGTCCTTGGTGGTCTTGTCCTCGGTTTGGATGTTGTAGACCAGCGCCCGGACCGCCTTGGTGGTCAGGAGATCTCGCGTCGTGGCCAGATCCGCCGGCGCCGGATCGGTGCCCTGTTCGATCGCTTCCTCGAACTCGTGCGGGGTGCGATCCTCGACGTCGGCCGCGGTGAGCAGATAGTGCGCGATCGGTTCGGTCTGCAGTACCGGCGCCTTCGGGTGTGTGGCGGCGATTTTCGCCGTGATCGCGGTGACCCCGGCCAAGCGCGCACGAAACGCGTTGGCGCGGTCGGTGAATGCCCGGGCATGCGCGGGGTCGATGCGGCCGAGTTCGTCGGCGATCCGGCCCGCGACCGCGCCGACGGTGTTCATGTCGTACCACACGTGTTCGTTGTCGTCGGCGGTCGCCGAGCGCAAGTCGAAGGCATTGATACTCGGTGCGCTGCGCCCCCGCACCGCCTTTTCCGCGAATTCGTCGTAGTTGCCGCCGTTGTAGACCACCAGCCGAGCCTCGCGCAGTGCGAGCGCGTCGGCGGTAGTGCTCTGATACGAGTGTGGATCGGTATTGGGGCCCCCGATGAGGGATTTCACCGCGATATCCGGCCCCGCCACGGCCGCGGCGACACTGCCCCAGACATCGGTCGAGGCGACGATCTCCGGCGTGGTGGTCGATCCGCCCGAACATGCGGTCACCATCGCCGCTGTCGTGGCCAGCAGGGCTGCGACACCGAGTCGAGGAAGGCGATATCTGCTCACGCGGTGGTACTCCTGCACGGCCGGTCTTAACGGAAATGATTTCCATTAATGTAGCGCACATGTCCAG
>JAFMQT010000012.1:0-14322 GCA_017354515.1 Nocardia sp.
ATGTTGGAGGCACCGTAGTCCTTGTTGCCCGCTTTCGCCCTGGACGAGCCGCTTGCGTTGGAGTCGTTGGCAGCCACTGCTCGGTAGCTCTCCTTACTTGCTGATCCGTCGATTCGGCATCGCACAACGCACAGGTCGAGCCCGTATGGACATCTGCTCGAGATAGCGAACCGCTCGAGAATGACGGGTCCGTCGTGCGTGTTGTACGGAACGCACCGATGGTATCGCCGCTAGTTACCTCTCCAGTCTACTGGTACCCCCGACGCAGGATGCACCTATGACACCTCTGGCGTCGCCGTGAGTGACCGAATTCGATTACCGACAGGTCCGGGTACGCATAACCCCACTCCCGAGAGTCTCAGCGAAACGCTGCGGACATTCGTTCCGGACCACCGACCGCATCGGATCCAGCCGCGCTCGGTTCCACGTGAAACCGGAATACGCATGTCAGCCCGTCGTATATCAGCCATACGTATCGCGCGGCCCTCTGCCTTTGATGTGCCGCTCGCCCTTGCGCCAACTCGGTGCCACCGGACCGTTGATCTTCAACGAGGTCACCACACCCTGCCCCACCGCGGCGTTGATCTTCGCCAGCAATTGCGACTGCATCATCCGCAACTGAGTGGCCCATGCCGTGGATTCGGCCTGGATGTTCAGCACCGAGCCGGTCAGCGAGATCGGGGTGGCGTGGTCGGCGATCTCCTCTCCGACCACCTGCGGCCAGCGACCGAAAACCATTCCCTCCGCGACCTTTCCGGACCAACCGCGGCTCTTCGCCAGGGCGCCGGCGACCGTCGACAGCAGTTGCGGATCGCGATCGTCCGGACGCGCCCCGGACCAGCCGGATCGACGGCGCAGCGCACGCACCCCACCGCGACGCGGGGAGGCCCGGCCCTGACCGACCGCCTTTCCGCTGGCCCGCGCCGCCGCCCGGGCTTCCTCCAGCGCCCGCCGGGCCAGATCGATTCCGCGCAGTTCCGGGGGGTTGGGGTCCACCGGAGGCGGCTGATGCTCACCGGTGGGGCCCGATTCGTCGGTCACGCCCGCTCCCTTCTTCCGGTAGTGCACATCCGTCCGCACGCATCGCCGCTTCAGGCTAGTCCTGCGCGCCGACAAGGTCCGTCACATCCCGGGCAGGTCAGAACTCATCGCCGACGGCCGCGCCCCTGGCGCTTCGCCGGGCCCCGCGAGCACAGAAATCCTGCGATCCGCGTCGCCCTCGGTATCGATCAGAATCGGATCGGCCATCAACTCGCCGGGGACGTCGTCGGCGACCGCCGCGGTGATGATTACCTGTTCGGCTTCGGTGGCGACGGCGGCCAAGGCATTGCGCCGGCGCCGATCCAGTTCGGCGAAAACATCATCGAGTAACAGCACCGGATCGGTGCCCGCGCTCCGCAACAGTTCGAAGGCCGCCAGCCGCAGGGCCAACGCGAACGACCACGACTCACCATGACTGGCGAATCCCTTCGCGGGCGCCGACCCCAGCAGCAGCTCCAGATCATCGCGATGCGGCCCCACCAGGCAGACGCCGCGCTCGAGTTCCCTGGTACGGGCTGCGGCCAGCTCGCTCAGCAAGGTCACCTCGAGCGCTTCCACGTCATCGGGCTGGGGTGACCGTTCCGGATCGAGGAAGTCCTCGGGCAACGAAGAACTTCGGTAGCGAACGGCCGCGATCCGCGACTCCGGCGCGATGGACCGATACGCCAGTTCGACCTGTGGATAGATCTCGTGAACGAGCCGCAGCCGCTGCTGCAGCAGTTGCGCACCATGTGCCGCGAGATGACCGTCCCAGACGTCGAGAGTGCCCAAATCGGCCGAGCCCGACCGGGAACGCAGCTGCCGACCGGCGGACTTCAACAGCGCCGACCGCTGCCGCAGTACCCGTTCGTAATCCGAACGCACCGCGGCCAGTCTCGGTAACCGCGCGGTGGCCAGCTCGTCGAGGAAACGACGGCGCTCGCCCGGATCACCGCGGACCAACGCCAAATCCTCCGGGGCGAACAGGACGGTCTGCAGAATTCCGAGGATCTCGCGGGGTCGGCGAACCGGAGATCGGTTGATCTGTGCGCGATTCGCCGACCCCTGATTGAGCTCGACATCGATCCGCAACTCGCGGCCGCTGTTGACGACGGTAGCTCCGATCCGGGATCGCTGCTGCCCCATGCGGATCAGGGGCACATCCCCAGCTACCCGATGCGAACCGAGTGTCGACAGGTAGCCAACGGCCTCGACCAGATTCGTCTTACCGTTGCCGTTCGCCCCCAGGAGGACGGTTCGGCCTGTGGGTAACTCCAGTTCACAGCGCTCCCATGACCGGAAATCACGCACACTCAACGTCCGTACATACATATGCAAACCCACCGTCACCAGGCACTTTATGAAAGTCTGCCCGAATTGTCCACGCGCACGGAGTTTTTCACAGGGTTATCAACAGCCCCTGGGCCACCGGGCACGAAACGCCTTCGCCGACCGTGGATACCGCCGAGTAGGACGTATCCATCCGCCCTGAAATCGGTCAGCCGGGCAGCCGCACCGGCATCAGCAGGTAGATGTAGCTACTTGCCAGCGCCGAGAACGCACCCGAATCGGAGGGTTCCGGTTCGTCCTCTGTCGCCGGGCACATGACGGCCGGGCGGCTCGGAGTGGTGAAACCGAATGTCACCCGATCGGCGTGCAATGCCGCGAGGCCATCGTTCAGGTACGTCGGGTTGAAAGCGATGGTCAGCGGCTCACCCCGGAATTCGGCCTCCAACCACTCCTCGGCGCGGCCGGCGTCGTCACCACCGGCCGACAGCAGCAATCCCTGGTCGGAGAACTCCAATCGCACCTGTGCACCGCGCTCGGCCACCAGCGCGACCCGCTTGATGGCGTCGATCAGGGTACTGACCTGCAGGGTCGCGATCGAGGTGTGTTCCTTGGGGAGCAACTGCCGGAACTTGGGGAATTCGGCGTCGAGGAGCCTGGTGGTGGTGCGGCGACCGCCGTTGACGATCCCCAGCAGTCCATCGGTGCCCGTTCCGAACGCGAGCTGAACCGGTACGTCGGAGGCGCCGAGCGTCTTGGCGGCCTCGGACAGGGTGCGCGCGGGGACCAGAACCGCCGTCTCGACGTCATCGCGGCCGGGCTGCCACTCCAGGTGCCGGACCGCCAATCGGAATCGGTCGGTGGCCGCCAGGACGACGTGCGAACCCTCGATCTCCACCCGAATACCGGTCAACATCGGCAGCGTGTCGTCGCGGCCGGCGGCGACCGCCACCTGGCCGACCGCCGCGGAAAACAGATCCACAGCGAGTTCACCGGTCTGCGGGGGCAGTTCGGGAAGTTGGGGATAATCCTCGACCGGCATGGTCGGCAGCGAGAATTTCGCGCTGCCGCAGGCGATCAGGACGCGGGTGCCATCGACGGACACATCGACGGGCTTGTTCGACAGCGCCTTTGTGATATCGGCCAGCAGGCGGCCCGAGACCAGAACCTGTCCGGGCCCGGCCACCTCGGCGGCCACTCGCATCTGCGCGGAGACCTCGTAATCGAATCCGGAGACCGTCAGACCATCCTCATCGGCCACCAGCAGGACACCACCGAGAACCGGAACGGGCGGGCGCGAAGGCAGGCTGCGAGCCACCCAGGCGACGGATTCGGCGAAATCCTCGCGAGCGACCCGAAACTTCATACTTGCAAGCTCCATCGCCCGGTATGTCCTCTCCCTGTCTCGGTCGTGATCTGTTCGCGTTGGCGTGGTACGTGCGCAAATGTGGTTGTCCGAACGCCCGTCCGCATCGTGTGTGGACCGGCGACCGACCTCAAACCGTACCCGCGCAGACCTTCGAAGACCATCCACCCCCACGCCGCGGGTGCTGTATCGAACCTTACCCGGTTTCCGCCGCCGGGCGGTCGTTCACGTGTCACCGGCTTGCGGACTCGGTTCGGCTTCTCCCGGCTCATACGGACTGTGGATCGGCGTCGGCCGCAGGTTCGGCTCCCGACCCAAGTTTCCACACACCCTGTTTTCTAGAAGAGATCTATAGAAGAAGAACTGAAGTAGTAGTAGGGCCTGTGGAGTCTGTGGACTCCGCTCGTCGCCGCAGTTCATCCGGCGTGGCGGTGTGGGGATGTCCGGGGAGTGACTCGAGGATGAACGGCGGGCCGCTGTGGAAGCCGGAAATCTGTCCACCTTCCATCCTCAAGTCATCCTCGAGTTCTTCCAGTATCGGAGGCCTGTTGTGCACATATGTGTGTCGATCGGTGCACTACCGGTGGATTCCTCGAGGAACTGACAAGAATTCCTCGAGGAATCCACAGCCGAATCCGATGATCATCGCAGTTCACTGCCCGTGGATGAATCTGTCTGTGGGAACTGTGCAGTAAGCCCTGTTAGCCGAATGCTCCACAGGCTGCCCGAAAAACTGTGCGCAACTAGGTGGACAACCCGTGGATTCCTCGAGGAATCCACACAGAGTCCACAACACGAAAAAGCCGGTCCACCCAGGTCAGTTGGGTGGACCGGCTTGTGGAGGAATCAGCGCGAACGCTGCTTGATTCGGGCTGTGAGTTCTTGTACCTGGTCGTACACACGACGGCGCTCGGTCATCTCCTTGCGGACCTTTTTCTCCGCGTACATGACCGTGGTGTGGTCGCGGCCGAAGGCCTGTCCGATCTTCGGCAGCGACAGATCGGTGAGTTCCCGGCACAGATACATCGCGATCTGCCGCGCCTGGGCCAGGGGCCTGGCCTTACCGGGTCCGGTCAGCTCATCGAGGGTGGTGTTGAAGTACTCCGCGGTCACGGCCATGATCGTCGAGGCCGTGATCTCGATCGTCGTGGTATCCGGCATCAGGTCACGCAGGACGACCTCGGCGAGCGAGAGATCCAGCGGCTGGCCGTTCAGCGAGGCGAACGCGGTCACCCGGATGAGCGCACCTTCCAGTTCGCGGATATTGCGTTCCACCCGGCTGGCGATCAGCTCCAGAACATCGTGCGGAACGTCCAGCCGGTCCATCCGTGCCTTCTTGCGCAGGATCGCGATCCGGGTTTCCAGTTCCGGCGGTTGCACATCGGTGATCAGGCCCCATTCGAAACGGGTCCGCAGCCGCTCCTCCAGTGTCGCCAGCTGCTTTGGCGGGCGATCGGAGGAGACCACGATCTGCTTGTTCGCATTGTGCAGCGTGTTGAAGGTGTGGAAGAACTCCTCCTGGATACCTTCCTTACCCTCGATGAACTGGATGTCGTCCACCAGCAGGATGTCGGTTTCCCGGTACCGGCGTTTGAATGCGACCTTGCGATCGTCGCGGAGGCTGTTGATGAAGTCGTTGGTGAACTCTTCGGTCGAGACGTATTTGACGCGCATCCCAGGGAAGAGTCGCTGGGCATAATGGCCGGCTGCATGCAGCAGATGCGTTTTCCCCAGCCCCGACGCACCCCAGACGAACAGCGGGTTGTAAGCCCGCGCCGGCGCCTCGGCTATGGCCACCGCCGCCGCGTGTGCGAATCGGTTGGAGGCGCCGATGACGAAGGTTTCGAAGGTGTACTTGGCGTTCAGGCTGGCCGAGGAGCCGGTCGGGCCGGATGTCGGCTCCGGTGATTTGGCGAAGTAGGTGGGCCAGGAGTTGCGTGCGCTGACCACCGGTTCATCGGATTCGTCGGTGCCGTAGTCGCGCGGTGCGGAATCGGTGTCCGGACCGGAAGCGAACAGCGGGTCTTGACCCGGATATGCCGCTCCCGACCGTCCGGACTCGCGGGGCGCCGGGTCGGGCTCGCGCTGCGGTGCTTCGGGTGCGTACCGCAGCGGTTCGGGATTGTGCCGATACGGCTCCCCCTCGTGTCCGTATGCCGCGGCTTCGTGACCGTAATGGTCGGATTCGCGCAGGTAAGGATCCGGTTCGTGAGGTAGCGGCTGGTCCTCGCGCCGTGTTGGTTCCGGCTCGCGCCGTGTTGGTTCCGGCTCGCGCCGGAGGGGGGCGGATTCGTGCTGGTGCGGTGCGGCTTCGCGGCGGGCGGTCTCGCCGTCATGGCGCGATAGCTCGGAATCGCGCTGCATCGCGGCCCGCGGCTGGCGATCGGGACCGTGCCCGTACGACGCCGGTGAATCGATTCCATCCGGCAATTCTCCGGCCATCGATGCGAGCGGGTAGTCGCCCTGGGGATACTGCCCCTCGGGATATCCCGGATGGGGCGCGTAGTCGGCCGGAGGCAGATATCGGGGAGTCGGGAAGTCGTCGGAGGCGGCGTACTGACCCGGCGCGGAGTAACCGGCGGGTTCACGCGGCTTCTCGCGCATGCGTTCGGGGCGCGAGGTCAGGCGTGCGTGGCGTGGCGTGGCGCCGCCGCGATCCGGCGGCGGATTAGCGGGAGCCGCGATCCGAACTCCCAGTCCTTCGACCTGGGGGCCGAGCCGGCGTGCCAGCGATCGCAGGATCGGCTCCCGCAAATCACGTTCGATGGCCTCCTGTGCGAGCGAGGAAGGTACCGACAGCAGGGCGAACCCCTGTGCGACCGTGAGCGGTTTGACCAGCCCGAGCCACGCCTTCTGAGCGTTGGTGACCGGCGGAATCGCACCGTCGGCCGAGCCGGTGGTGAGCTCGGTGACCACTTCGGGCCAGACCGCGGTCAGTACGTTCTGCTCGTCGTCCACGTATATTTCCTCCCCGGAGCAATCGATTGGAGCACCACGGTCGGCGCGGCCGTCAGCCCCTCGAATATGCCACTGCAGGGGGAATTCCACACAATTATCCACAGATGTGGATAACTGCGGGCGGTGGGTGATGTGCTGCGATAACCCCCCGGTCAACGCCTCAACCAGCGCTTCTGCAGCAATTATCTAGCTAAGGATCTTAGTCGCGGGTGACTCACCTGACAAGACCGGTTCACGAGTCATGTCCGGGTGTTCCCGTGGGCCGCCCGAATGCGATCGGTGACGTGACGGCGAACGCACCCGATACCCCGGGTTTGACCCGGTAAGAGGCGATCAGTACCCTTCTACAGTCACCCATTGACGAGGTGTCGGGTTCCTGCTGCCCGTTCCACATCGACTCGGTCGTCACCAATCGATCCGCGTCGCTGAGGTCCGGCGGGACCACCACGTGATGGGCATGGTGCTGATGGAGACCAGTTTCCGTCGCTACCACCTACGTATCACCGAACAGCTTCGGGCGCCGCTTGGCGCCCACCAACTCGAGGAGTGTTGACCGTGGCCAAGGGCAAGCGGACGTTCCAGCCGAACAACCGTCGTCGTGCGCGGGTCCACGGATTCCGTCTCCGGATGCGGACCCGTGCCGGGCGCGCGATCGTCTCGTCGCGTCGTCGTAAGGGCCGCGCCAGCCTGACGGCCTGATCGATAGGCATCGGCATCATTCGCATGCCTGGCTCATCGACCGTGCCGCCCGGTTCGTCGATCCGTTACGTGCTCGGATACTCGGGTGTTGCCTGAGCCGTACCGGCTACACCACCGTGCCGATTTCTCCCGGACGGTGCGACAGGGCCGGCGAATCGGGAGGCGGGACATCGTCGTGCATGTGATGGTGCCGGGGCCGACCGAGGAACAACTCTCCGAGCGGGTTTCGGTCCGATCGGTTGCGAGGTTCGGTGGACCTCGCTTCGGTTTGATTGTCAGCAAGGCGGTGGGTAACGCGGTGGTCCGTCACCGTGTGGCCCGCCGCCTGCGTCATATCTGCGGCGGGGTGATCGAGGAGTTGCCCGCCCAGGCCGATGTGGTTGTGCGGGCGCTGCCAGGATCGGCCACCGCCAGTTCGTCCGACCTCGATCGTCAGTTGCGTTCCGCATTGCGGAAGCTGCCGCTCGACGCTTCTGGCAGCCGTGCCGAACCAAGTGATTCGCCGTGAATCGCGCTCATGTATCGCGGCTGCCGGCCAATGCGGTGATCTTCGTGATCGAGCTGTATCGGACCTACGTCTCCCCCACCCGCATGCCGGTGTGTCGATTCACACCGAGCTGCAGCGAATATGCGGTCACCGCATTGCGCAACCGCGGCCTGCTGGTCGGACTCGGATTGACGGCCGTGCGCCTGGCCAAGTGCGCACCCTGGCACCCTGGTGGGTGGGATCCCGTTCCGGAACGGAAACGGGCCGCCGCGACCGCTCCGGTAACTCCGGCTCCCGGCTCGGATACCGAGAAGCGAGACCGCGCCTGTTCCGAGGCGGCTGAACACAAGGCTTGTAAAGGGTCGCCCTCCGCGGTGACCGGCGACACGACCGACGGGAGTACATAGAGCCGTGCTCGATTTCATCTATTACCCGGTGTCCGGAATCCTATGGTTCTGGCACCGAGTGTTCGGCTTCATCTTCGGACTCGGAGATTTCGACAAGGGAGCGAGCAGTGGCTTCGCCTGGGCACTGTCGGTGGTGTTCCTGGTCTTCACGCTCCGGCTGGTGTTGTACAAGCCGTTCGTGAAGCAGGTGCGTACGACGCGCCAAATGCAGGAGCTGCAGCCGCGGATCAAGGAACTGCAACGCAAGTACAAGAACGACCGTCAGACCATGGCGGTGGAGATGCAGAAGCTGCAGAAGGATCACGGCTTCAATCCGCTCATGGGCTGTCTTCCGGTGATGGCTCAGGTCCCGGTGTTCATCGGTCTGTATCACGTGCTGAGGTCGTTCAACCGAGTCGGTGGGACGACAAGCTTCCTCGGCAAGCAGAACCACGATGTCACCCAGGCCATGATCGACGCCAACGCACACACCCCCAACTACGTATTCGGTGTCGGCGATGTGCAGTCGTTCCTCAGCGCCCGAATTTTCGGCGCTCCGATCTCGGCCGCGATCACCAGCACGCACAATCAGTTGAAGGCGTTCGAACCGTTCGGTGGTATCCCCCACGTCACCAATATGGTGATCGTCTCGATTCCGTTGATGATCATCGCGGGCGTGGCCACTCACTTCAATGCACGTGCCTCGGTCGCCCGCCAGAGCGTTGAGGCGGCCGCGAATCCGCAAGCCGCGCTGATGAACAAGCTGGCGCTGTGGGTGTTCCCGCTCGGTGTGATCGTTGGTGGTCCGTTCTTGCCGATCGCCATCCTGCTCTACTGGGTGGCGAACAATATCTGGACCTACGGACAGCAGCATCTGGTCTTCGGACGCATCGACAAGGAAGAGGAACAGAAGCGGCAGCAGGCGCAGGAGCGCAAGGCGCAGAACGCACCCAAGCCGGGCGCTAAACCGAAGAAATCGGGGACCGAAACCTCGACCGCCGAAACCGCGATCGATGCCGAATCCGGTACAGAGATCGATACCGCCGCGACGAACGGGTCCGCCGTCAAGAGCGGTTCCGGCCCGAAGGCCACCGCTAAATCGGGATCCTCGGCACAGAACCGTGGCGGCAAGGGTTCGGGATCGGGCAACCGGAAGAGGTCCGGCAATCGAGGCCGGGCGAACCAGAAGCGTCGCCGTTAGCGGACGTGTTATCAGTTGCCGGCCCGGGGCCGGCCCAGACCGATGATTCAGACCGAAGGAAGCGATTGATGACTGTTGAGACCGACGGAGGGGACGCAGCGGTGGACCTCGATGTGCAGGATGATACGGCGGCGGACATCCGCGAGGATGCTCAGGATTCGACTTCGACCGATGCTGAGGAGGCATTGATCGAAGAGGGTGAGATCGCCGGAGACTACCTGGAGCAGTTGCTCGACGTTCTCGATTTCGATGGGGATATCGACCTGGATGTCGAAGGCGATCGGGCGATCGTCAGTATTGATGGCGGCAGGGATCTGTCGAAGCTCGTCGGTCGGCGCGGCGAAGTTCTGGACGCCCTCCAGGAGTTGACTCGCCTGGCCGTGCAGCAGGCAACCGGGGTGCGGAGTCGACTGATGCTCGATGTCGCCGGTTGGCGAGCGAAGCGGCGAGAGGAACTGAGCACCCTGGGTACCGACGCGGCCCGGCGAGTGGTCGAATCCGGAAAGCCGGAATCGCTCGCCGCGATGACTCCCTTCGAACGGAAGATCGTGCACGACGCCGTGGCAGCGGTCGAGGGTGTCGCCAGCGAGAGCGAAGGAACGGAACCACACCGGCATGTGGTCGTGGTGCCGGCCTGATAAGTCGGATAGGTAAAGTAGGGCCCCGGTTCAGTGAACCGGGGCCCTACTTCATTGTGAGGGCGGGCCGTTGCGGTGGCGGCAGTCGAGTCCGCCGGCGTGGTGATGTACTCCCCTCGGGCCGGAAGGATGTTTCACGTGGAACGCGGAGCGGATGCGGACCGAGAGCACTCCCCCGCCGATGACGCATCCGTCGACCTGACTCCGCCCGGTGTCGCGGCGGATATCTTCGGTGAGCGTCTGCCGTTGGCCGAGCGGTACTGCTCGGCATTGGCCTCCGCCGGCGTGGAGCGGGGTTTGATCGGACCGCGTGAAGTACCGCGCCTGTGGGATCGTCACATCCTCAACTGTGCGGTAGTGGGCGAGTTGATTCCGCAGGGGTCCTCGGTCGTGGATGTCGGCAGTGGCGCGGGACTGCCGGGGATCCCGTTGGCGATCGCGCGTCCGGATCTCCGGATCACTCTCGTCGAGCCACTTCTGCGTCGGACCAAATTCCTCGTCGAATTCATCGAGTCGACGGGACTCGAGGTTATCGTCGTGCGTGGACGAGCCGAGCAGCCCGATGTCCGGAAGGAAGCAGGCGGAGCGGACTATGTCACTTCCCGGGCGGTGGCACCGCTGGGAAAGTTGGCCACATGGTCCATGCCGCTGGTTCACGAGAACGGCCATATGTTGGCGCTGAAAGGTTCGAGCGTCGCCGACGAAGTCGAGCGCGACCGAGCGGAGTTGGCGCGGGCGGGGGCAGGACATCCCGAGATCCTGAAATGTGGTGCGGGGATCGTGTCGCCGCCCACGGTTGTGCTGAGTGTCGCGCGAGTGCCGCGGGCTGAGAAGCGCGCCAACCGGCAGGCGGTTCGATATGCGCGGCGGGGGCGTTAGAGATCGATGTTTCACGGGAAACAAGGCGCACCGACGGACGCCGCATAGTCCACTCCGGCGATTCTTCGCGTGTCGTGGTGTGATTGCAGCGGTTCAACTTCCGTATTGCGCTCCGTGCTGGCAAGCTAGTTGTCGTCGAGCGTGAGCGCGGATTCGCGGTTCCCGGGTGCTCGTCGGTTAGGGAAAACCGCATCGGTCGAGCCTCATCCACAGTCGGGGTGCGGCCTATGGAGGTAGGTCGTATACCTGATCGCGTTCAGCTTGTTCGAGCCTTGCGGCACCGGTGCTGCCTGGGCGCGTGTCTTGAAGTCTCGGGGTTAGGAGCCTGTATGTCGAACCGTCCGGCGAATGTTTCACGGGAAACAACGTCCCGGGTGCCCGGAATGCTGGAGGGCGGCGAGGAATTCTCCAAGTCGGGATTCGGGAGTATCTCCGCCGATACCCCGATCGCCGAGGAGGCTCAGCGGGCAAGCCAGGTGCTTCACCCCGGATCGTTGAGCGTTCCGAAGCCGACCGAACAGCGCATCATCACCATCGCCAATCAGAAGGGTGGCGTCGGTAAGACCACCACGGCGGTCAACCTCGCCGCGGCGCTGGCGCTGCAGGGAATGACGGTCCTCGTGATCGATCTCGACCCCCAGGGCAATGCCAGTACGGCGTTGGGTGTGGAACATCACTCCGGTGTCCCATCGAGTTATGAACTGCTCATCGGTGAGGTCGCGGTACAGGACGCGATTCAGCAGAGTCCGCACAACGAGCGACTGCTCTGCATACCGGCGACGATCGATCTCGCTGGCGCCGAGATCGAACTCGTATCGATGGTGGCCCGTGAAGGTCGGCTGAAGCAGGCCATCCAGGAAGCCAGTGTCGCGGGCTACGAGATCGACTACGTGATGATCGACTGCCCACCGTCCCTCGGGCTGCTGACTGTCAACGCGATGGTCGCGGCTAAAGAGGTGATGATCCCGATTCAGTGCGAGTACTACGCCCTGGAGGGCGTGGGTCAGTTGCTGCGCAACATCGGTCTGGTCCAGGCCCACCTCAATCCTCAACTGCAAGTGTCGACCGTGGTTCTCACCATGTACGACGGCCGGACGAAATTGGCGGATCAGGTTGCGGAGGAGGTCCGCAATCACTTCGGCGATATCGTGCTGAAGGCGGTCATCCCTCGGAGCGTCAAGGTTTCCGAGGCGCCCGGTTTCGGCATGACAGTGCTCGAATACGATCCGGGTTCCCGCGGTGCGATGAGTTATCTGGATGCCGGTCGCGAGATCGCGGCCCGCTCGATAGCGACGCCCGCGAATCGGCCAGAGGTCCCACAGCTTCAGGAGGATGCGTCGGTCGGTTCGGTCGATGCAGTAGAGGAAAGGGGTCGGTAAGCCGATGGCTCAGGCGAAGAAGGGTGGATTGGGGCGCGGTCTCGCCGCGCTGATCCCGACCGGTCCCACAGAGGTTCAGGGACTGGGAAGTGCGGCAGCGAATGCGGTGATCGGGTTGGATCCGGTCGGGCCGCATCCGGCGGAGGCATATCTCCGTCGCGTACCGGAGGCGGCCGAAGAGTCGCCTGCGGGTGCGGTCTATCGGGAGATCCCGCCGGATCAGATCGAGCGCAATCCGAAGCAGCCGCGGCAGGTCTTCGAGGAAGAGGCGCTCGCCGAATTGGTGCATTCCATCCGTGAATTCGGATTGATGCAGCCGATCGTGGTGCGGCGGCTCGAGTCTTCCGCGGAGCCGCGCTATCAGCTGGTCATGGGTGAACGGCGCTGGAGGGCCTGCCAGGAAGCCGGTCTGGAAACCATTCCGGCGATCGTTCGGGAGACCGGCGACGATGCACTTCTTCGCGATGCGCTGCTCGAGAACATTCACCGGGTTCAGCTGAATCCGTTGGAAGAGGCGTCGGCCTATCAGCAGTTGCTGGAGGAGTTCGGCGTCACTCACGAGGAACTGGCGAATCGACTCGGTCGCTCCCGGCCCGTCATCACCAATATGATCCGGCTGCTGCGGTTGCCGGTCGCGGTGCAACGGCGCGTTGCCGCAGGCGTGTTGTCGGCCGGACATGCTCGCGCCGTCTTGGGGCTGGAGGCGGGGTCCGAAGCACAGGAGCGACTGGCGGAACGCATCGTCGCCGAGGGGCTGTCCGTCCGGGCGACCGAGGAGGCCGTCACCCTCGCCAATAAATATCCCGAAGGTGAGGACGCCCGCTCCCCCGCCCCGAAGCGGAAGCCGATCCACGCTCCCGGTCTGGACAAGGTCGCCGAGCGGTTGGCGCACTCATTCGACACCCGGGTGACCGTGAGTATGGGGAAGAAGAAGGGCCGGATCGTTGTCGAATTCGGATCGGTCGATGATCTGGAACGTATCGTTGGCCTGATGGAACAACAGCACATCTGATCGGATTTTCGATGCCGAAATACGCCCCAAACAGATGGGTCCGGGGACATTGACCAGATACGTCACAGTGACACAGAAGATTTCTGCCGAATATTTCGGTTCGAACCGGGTGTGCCGACATCGATAAGGGACGGGAAATGAGGCGTTCGCTTTGATCGCATATTCTTGCCGGCGAGAAGATGTTGATGCGGCGTGAGCATAGATGAATCGGAGAGCTGGAGGCTGAGTAGAGCGGTGTCGACCAGCGTGACCGCACTAACCCTCGGCGGACTGGATACCCTCCCCGCACATGCGCGTCGATGCGTGTTCTGGGAGATGGACCCGGCCGTGGTAGCGGATTCCCGGGAATTCAGCGATCCCGTCTTCGAGAAGGAAGCATGGCTGTCCACGGTCATGCTGCAGTGGGGATCGTGTGGACAGGTCGCACTGGTCGATGGCCATCCGGCCGGCTGCGCGCTGTATGCGCCGCCCAGTTCGGTTCCGCGGGCAGGGCTGTTCCCCACCTCCCCCGTGAGTCCGGATGCTGTGCTGTTGACCACACTCGGGGCCGAACCGCCCTATGAGAACAGCGATGTCGCCGGCAGCCTGATCCAGGCTGTGGTCGGCGATCTGATGCGCCGAGGTGTGCGCGCGATCGAAGCCTTCGGACTTCGGTCCGATCCGTCGGCAAGTGCGCTGTCCACCCGTGGAATCCGATCGATGTTCTTCATGGAACGAATCGACACCCCGGCTCACGGATTCGCTTCAGCGCCGAAGAAACACGCCAAGCGGACCTGCTCGCCGGAGAGTTGCATGATCGATGCGGAATTCCTGGAGGACGTCGGGTTCACCGTGGTGGCCGAGCACCCGCGATTCCCGCGGCTGCGCCTGGAGCTCGACAGTGAACACCTCTGGAAGGAAGATGTCGAACGCGCGTTGGACCAGCTGCTGGCCGCCGCGGCATTGGAGACCGCTCACACCGGATCGTCCTGCGGCTGAGAACGGAAAGTGAACGGGCCCCCCCGAAAACC
>JAFMQT010000012.1:14332-23052 GCA_017354515.1 Nocardia sp.
AACGGGCGCCCGGTAATCCGGGCGCCCGTTCTTCATTGCGTTGATCTGTGGGTATCAGGCCCGATCGGCGGCGGCCAGTTCTTCGGCCAGCAATTCGGCGAAAGTGTATGTGCCGGTGGGTTGATCATCCTGACCGAGCAGGTACAGCCGCTTGACCGATACCAGGATCGCTTCGGCGATCACATCCCGCATCCGCGGATTGGTCAGGATCGAGGCATCGTATTCGTTTGTCAGATAACCGATATCGACCTGAACGGTCGGCATTTTGGTCAGCCGTAGCAGATCCCAGGTCCGCGGATGAGTGCGGCAATCCTGCAGGGAGGTCCGTGCCACGATCTCGCGCTGGATGAATCCGGCCAGAACCTGGCCGATCATCGACACCGAACCGTGCGAGTTACCGAAGTGGAAGCTGGCCACACCTCGGGCGGACGTACTCAAACTGGCCGAACAGCGCAGGGAGATCATCAGATCCGCGTCGAACGTGTTCGAGGTCTCCGCCCGCTCGGCGTCGGTGGGATTGGTGCCCCACGGCCGCGACAGGAAGGTCTCCATACCGGTCGCCGCCATCCGGCCCTCGAGCCGACTGGCCAGATCCCATAGGATCTCCGACTCGTAGACATCGCCGAACTCGGTGGGCACCGCCAGCCCTTGCTCATGTCCACCCATACCCGGGTCGATGACGATGCGCTTACCAGTCAGCTGCGGTCCGGCGCGATGGACGACCTCTTCCTCGGCGATCCGATGCGGGTTGCCACCGGTCACCCGGGCACCCAGAAGTTCCAGCGAACGTAGCGTATCCGGCCCGCAGATACCGTCGGAGGAGAGCCCGATCTCACGTTGGAACGCGGTCAGGGCGTCATGCGTGTGCGGGCCGAAGTACCCGTCGATGCGGTGGACGTAGAACCCGAGATCCTGCAAACGTCGCTGCAGGGTGGCGACGTCATCGCCGTACAGGGGGGCCGACAGTTGATAGATGAGGGTACGCGCCCCCAGTCGGTAGGAGGCTTCCTTCAACGCGCGATAGGTCGCCGGACCGACCACGCCGTCGACGAGCAGGGCGCGTTGCTGCTGAAAGGCACGGACCGCCGAATCGAGGTCACGGTCGAAGACGGCGTCCTGGTTCTTCCAGTACTCCCCCTGCCCGCCTGGCTGATCGAGCCCCTCGCCCGGATGGAATCCGAGTGTCGACAAAGTGCCCCGAACCTCAGCTACGGCTGGACCTGTATCGCCGTGACGAAGTCGGTGCATGCGTACGAGCCCTTTCCTTCTGCAAACTCGGGTACCCACTGATGCGATGGCACACACCCTCGCACGACCGGAGCGCGGTCGATTCTCTCAGACCCGAGCCGAATTTCGGCAATTCTGCGAGTGTCGAAATAGTACGAGTGTCGAAATAGTACACAGACAACGAACTTCGCAGCGCCTGCCGGTGAAACCGTAACCGGCCCCGGATCCGAGCACGCTCGCGACGTGCCGACCGGGGCCGAACGGGTGGGGCTCAGATGATGTGGTCTAGCTCACGCAGGAGGGCGGCCTTGCCCTTGGCGCCGACGATGCGCTTGGCTTCCTTGCCGCCGGAGAACAGGATCATCGTCGGCAGGGACATCACGCCGTAGTCCCGTGAGCTCGTCGGATTGGCGTCGGCGTCGACCTTCGCGATGGTGAGCTTATCGCCGTGATCGGCGGCGATCTCCTCGAGTACCGGTGCCACCATCTTGCAGGGACCGCACCAGGAGGCCCAGAAATCGACGAGCACCGGCTTGTCACTGCCGAGCACGTCCTGCGCGAACGTAGCGTCTGTGACGGTCTTGGTGGCTGTTTCGGACATGGGCTGCTCCTAGTGATCTTTCGAGAAGGGATGCGGGATATCAGCCGGCGGCGGCGACATCCACACTTTCGGCATCGCTGGGGGATTCGGCGTCGTCGAGGGTTTTGCCGCTGATATCACCCTGCTCGGCCAGCCAGCGTTCGGCATCGATCGCCGAACGGCAGCCGGTGCCGGCCGCGGTGATGGCCTGACGGTAGGTGTGATCGACCAGATCGCCGGCGGCGAAGACGCCATCGACAGAGGTGGCGGTGCCGGGTTCGTTCACCCGCACATAGCCCTCGGCGTCGAGTTCGATTTGCCCGCGCACCAATTCGCTGCGCGGATCGTGGCCGATCGCCACGAACAGACCGGTGGCGGCCAGTTCCTCGGTTTCACCGGTCCGGGTGTCGCGCAGGGTCAGGCTCGTGACGGCGTTGTTGTCGCCGTGCACCTCGGCCACCTCAGCGTTGGTGCGGAATCGGATCTTCGGATTGGCCCGGGCGCGCTCCAGCATGATGCGCGAGGCGCGGAATTCCTCGCGCCGGTGGACGATGGTGACGTTGGACGCGAATTTGGTGAGGAAGGTGGCCTCCTCCATCGCCGAGTCGCCGCCGCCGACCACGACGATGTCCTGGCCCTTGAAGAAGAAGCCGTCACAGGTGGCGCACGCGCTGACGCCGCGGCCCAGGAAGTGCTGCTCCCCCGGCACATTCAGATACCGGGCAGCCGAACCCATCGCGAGGATGATCGCGTGCGCCTCGTGGACTTCGCCACCGACGGTGACCGACTTAACCGGGCCGGACAGGTCGATCGCCTCGACATCCTCGGTGCGGATATCGGCGCCGAATCGCTTGGCCTGCTCACGCATTTCGTCCATCAGATCCGGGCCCATGATTCCGGAGCGGAATCCGGGAAAGTTCTCGACCTCGGTCGTGGTCATCAGCGCACCGCCGAACTGGGTGCCCTCGAACACCAGCGGTTCGAGTTCGGCTCGGGCGGCGTAGACGGCGGCGGTGTAGCCGGCGGGACCGGAGCCGACGATGATCAGTTCGCGAACAGGCGTACTCATTTGGCCCTTCCGAGAGGTGTGTGAACAGGCGAATCGGTCAACAACAGGGTAAACGCTGTTGTTCCCGGGATGATGACGGTCACCACGTGGGGCTCAGCCGATATCGCGGACCTCGCGGACCTGCGGATCGGCCGCCGAGCACCCCGGGCCAACCAGCAGGGCGGTGATCTTCGGTGGTGTCGGGCCGGTGAGCAGGATCAACACCGCGGGTGCTCCCCGGTAGGTGGCATTCGCCGCACCGAGTACGGACCGGTTGGGCACCGCGGCCCCGGCGCAGCGGGTGACGGCTTCGGGAGTCGATAGCGGGCCGGTGACATCGTGCCGGCCCATCACGCTGAGCACCTGGGAAACGGACATGTCCCCCGCGCCGACGTCTTGGGCGGGCGGTAGCGCGGCCGGGCGGTCGTGGTGGCCGCGAACCAGAGTAACCGCGATCAGACATCCGGCGAGGACCGCGACGGTCGCCGCGGCCGCGGCGACCCAGCGCAACCGCTTCGACCGATGACTTGCGAGCGACACCGGCTCGGCCTGCGGCGGCGACGTCGTACCGGTGGGGTGTGGCTGATCAGGGCGAGCCGGCGGCGAACCGGCTGATCCGAGAGCCAATTGATCGAGCAGCGTGTCGAGCCTGGTCGCGACCCGGTCGGGAATCGGATGCACGATCCGGTCATCCATGCTCAATGCGCGCAGTTCGGACCGGACGCCATCGAGCGAATGCAGAAAACGAACCGCCTCCGGGTCCTGGCGGACCTCCGGCCACAGCCGTGCGGCCTGGTCGGCGGGAATGTTATCGGCGTGCAGATCGGCCAGCAGATCGGTGGAGAACGGTGGTCGTGGCGCTGAACGGGCTGCCATCACTCCTCCTGTCTCCGGCTCGTCATCGTGATCCCCGGAACGGCGCGACCGCGCGGCGAAATCACCCTGATCGTCCATCGCCGCTCCCGGACCCGGCCATGCTCGCTATATGTCTGCCCAGCACCCGGTGTGGTGCAACGGCGAATGCGACGAAAAATGTTCGTCTGTTAATAAAGACGCGGCCCGCCTACATCCGGTTCCCCGGATTCCGCAAGAATTCCAACTCCTGCTCGAGGCGCTTGCGGCCCCGGGCACACCGGCTCTTGATCGTCCCCTCCGCGACATCCAGCAATTGTGCTGCTTCGGCTACGGTATACCCTTCCATATCGATTGCCACCAGCGCCGCACGCTGGTCGACCGGCAACTTCATCAATGCCTCCGCGACTACCAGCCGAACTTCCCGCTTGGCGATGTCATCGCTGGTCGCGGCAGGTTCGTCGACCGAATTGTCGGATAGCGACGCGCTGATTCGAGACTTGTTGCGCCGCATCCGGTCCAGGCAGGCATTGACCACGATCCGGTGCAGCCAGCTACGGACCTCGGCATCGCCCCGGAACCGTGCGGCGCTGCGGTGCGCGGACAGCAGCGCGTCCTGCAGTGAGTCCGCGGCATCCTCCGGCGTGTGACAGGTGCGCAGTGCGAGCTGCCACAGTCGGTTGTAGTGACGGCGAAACAGGACTCCGAAAGCATCGCGATCGCCCGCGACATGGGCAGTCAGCAATTCGAAATCGCTCGACTCAGCGTCGTCGGCCTCGCGACGATGGTTTCCGAACGACCGTGGCGTCCCCCCACCGGATCGCTCGACCGCTTCAAACGACACACATACCCCTTGGACAGCGCTCACGACGGCCAGACGCCCCACACCCGGGCAAGGCCGCAAATTCCGCATCATCCAGGACCGCGACACCAGACCCCGGGAAGCTCCCCTGCTGAGAGCGCGATGAAAAGCATAGCGTTTATTACGAATCTGCAGCAACCAGGGGTACGTACTATCACGGCCCAGGTCATGGCCTCAGAACACGGCAGGGCGGTGGTCAGGGAGCCGATTCGAAACGGAGGTCTCCCAGCGAGGTCTGGAACTGACCACCGTTGTTGGCCAGCTGAGTGATCCAGACCAGGACGTACCGTGCCGGCTGGTCGGCCTTGACCGGGATCGAGGTGGCTCCGTTGGCCAGGGTGGCCTGGCCGGCCAGTTGCGTCTGATCCAGCGTGGGGTTGGCCGTCGGCGAGGTACGGATTTCCACCACCGTTCCCGGCGAGGCCGAATCGATGACCACCTTGGACAGTTTGGTCGGGCCCGGCAGGGTGGCCAGCACGCCGATCCCCTTCTTCAAGGCTGGGAACTGCTGGAAGTACTGATCGGTATGCCACGTTGTGGCCGGATTCCCGTCCAGCAGCGCCGAGACCGAACCGCGACTGTCCGGCGTGCCCTCGGGCGAGAAGACGGAGACGGCGGTGGCCTTCACCGGGACCCCGGCGGGAGCGGCCGCCGCCGGGGGAGCCGAGGTCGGGGTCGGCGGGGCGGCAGCCGCTGTGGTCAGACCGAGCTTCTGCTGCTCGTTGAGCGGCTCGTTGGAGGCGGCGGGTGCGAAGATGCTCAGCAGCCACCAGATGATCACACCGACCACCAGTGCGGCCAGCACGCCCAAGCCGACCAGAATCCACATCATGCGCTGGGAACGCTCGCGCTCGGCGGCCAGCAGTTCCGGATCGGCAAGGGATTCATCCGGATTCGCGACAGCCCGCTGACCGAGGCGCAGCACCGGGATCAGATCGGTCTTCTGATCGACCACCGAGGCCTGCTCGAGTACGTGCTGGACGGTCGCGGCGGTCCGCACGCCCTTATCGGCCTCCAGTGAGCGCACCGCGACCGCGGAGATCTCGAATGGCACCTCGGGCCGGATCTGCCGGGGTTCGACCGGCGAACCGTCTGCGGTGAAGTCGGCCGGCGGCAGTCCGCCTACCAGTGTGGCCTGCCCGGTCACAGCTCCGCTCTGGATCGGCCAGCGGGCGGTGATCAGCGCGTACAGCATGGCGCCGAGGCCGCGGACATCCGATTGCGCGTCCGAGTCGGCCAGGGTGCCCGGGAAGGCGAGGACAGCGTCACCGGCCGCACTGATCCGGACCCGATCGGGGTGGTCGATCGACAGGGAGCCGCCACCGCGGTGGGTCAGCTCGGCCGCCGCGGCCAGCGCGCGGATGGCGTGCGCGGCACCGATCGGTGAGGGCCGGGTCTCGGCCATTTCGCGCAGTGAACGCCCGGGGGTCCATTCGGCCACCACGATGCCGCCGGAACTACCGCGCACCACATCCAGCACCCGGGCCAGACCGGTCGAATTGATCCGCCCCAGGCGAAGTGTGCGGGACAGAATCGCTTGCGGGCCATCGTGACCCGGATTGTCGGCGGCCTTCTGATCGGCGTCGACGAAGGTGAGCGCGACCTCGCGGTCCAATTTCACGTCCAGGGCCTGCCAGAACCGCAACCCTCGGGCACCGCCGTGGTCGGCCAGCAGCCGGTAACGACCGCCGGCCACCGAGGCACCCGCGAGCAGCTTCGGCCCTCGGGGAGCCTTTCGGGCGGCCGGTGATTCCACTCGCATCGGCGGCACCTCCGGCGAGGCCACCGGCATCATGCCGGTGTCATAGGTCGGATCGCGCGGCGTCGCCTGCTGCGGGCCGGGCTGATCCCCAGGGCCACCGGGCGTCTGGTCGCCGGTGGATTCCGCGCCCCGCGCCCCGGATGCGGAAACCGAGTCGGCCGGGTGGTCGGGCGGCGAATCGCGAGTGGGATCGGCTGGTGGAACCTCCGGCGGAACCTCGGTGCGCACTGCGCCTGCGGTATCGGCCGCCTCGGCGGGGGGCTGTCCCTCCACCGCGTCGTCGCTCACCCTGATTCCTCCTTCGCCCAGCACTGTCGAAGTTTGTCGTGGCCGTGCAGCACCTGTATTTGCGTTTCTCTGCCGCTCAGGGTACGGGAACTCACCCCTGCTGGTGCGGTCAACCGCATCGGGCCGGATTACCGGCAGCACCATGGTCTGTGCGTCGGTGTATGGGTCGTACCGGTAGTAATACGGCTCGGATGTCAGGTCCGGGCGCGGCAGCACCATGGTGTCGTGCATATCGGCGTCGACATCGTCCAGGCCCAGGTCGGGCGCCGGCGGGGTGAATCCGAGCCGGCGCGAGATCGCCACCGTGATCGCGACGATCTCCGGAATTCCCGCCAGCCGCATCAGGCCGAAGGCGACGCCGAACATCACGAGCGCGTCCAGCCCCACCCGGAACACCGAGCCCAGGCCCGAACCCAGGCGACCCAGCCCGAGTATCTGATCCACGATCAAGGTCACCGCGGCACCGGCCATCGACGCCAATACGACCCGGGTGATGGTGCGTCCGACATTGGCCATCCGCAGGTCACCGAGACTGCGGTGCAATAGGTACCCGCCGATGACGGCGCCGGTCACGAATCCCAGACCGTTGGCGACCCCCAATGCGATGACCACGTGGTCATCACTGACGACCAGGGGCGCCGCGACCGACAGCGCGATCTTGACGGCGGTGATACCCAGAATGATCCAGGTGGGGGTCCAGGCCTGTTCCCGTGCGTAGAACACCCGAAGGTGAATCAGGACCAGGGCGTACGGGATCAAGGTGAACGCCGACCAGGCCACCGCTTCACCCAGGCGACCGGCATTTCCGTGGCCGAAATGCCCGTATCCCATCAGCGCCCGGCCGATCTGCGGGCCCGCGATGGTCATGAAGGTGACGATCGGGACCATCGCGATCATGGTCAGGCGGGTGGCGACACCGAGATCGTCCACCACCGCCGGATGATCGTCGGCGGCGGCGTTGCGGCTGAGCCGCGGCATGATCGCGGTCAGCAGGGTCACGCCGAGCACGCCGTACGGAAGTTGCAGCAGCAGCCAGGCATTCTGATAGATCGTGGGTCCCGCCACATCGGAATGTGAGGACACGCGTGTGGCGACGGTCCAGCCGATCTGGCTGATCAGGACGTACAGGACAATTGCCGCACCCATACCGGCGAACTGCTTGAGCCGGGCGTCCACACCCCACAGCGGACGCAGATCGATACCCAATCTCCGGATCGCCGGGAGCAGGGTGGCCACCTGAACGATCACACCGACGGTCACACCGACACCGAGGATCAGCAGCTTCGGATCGCTCATCTGAACCGGGTGCAGCGAGATCTTCCCCGGGGTGATGGCGTACAGGATCAGCACCGTCAGCACGACCATGTTGTTGATGACCGGCGCCCAGGCACCCGGTTTGAACACCTGATGGGTATTCAGGATCGCCATGAGCAGACCCGACATCCCGTAGAACAGGATCGCGGGCAGCAGCAGGAAGGCCAGGGCCGTGGTCAGTGCGGTATCGACCCTGCCGTCGTGGGACAGGAAGATATGGGTGGTCATCACCGGTGCGGCGGCCACGGCCAAGATGGTTCCGATGGCCAGGATCAGGCCCGCGGTGGTGACCAGGCGGCGAATGAATGCCGAACCGCCGTCCGAGTCTTCCTTCTGAGCCCGTACCAGGGTCGGGACCACGATCGCGGTCAGGACCGCGCCGAGCAGTAGCTCGGAAATCATCGTCGGAATGGTGCCGGCCACGGTGAAGGCACTGGCGATAGCCGGGCCCAGCACCGTCACCAGCAGCAATTGCTTGACGAAACCGGTGATCCGGCTGATCAGGGTAGCGACCGCGATCGAACCCGAATCACTGATCAGCCGCGAACTCGACGATTTCTCGGATTCGTCCTGGACCACGGTCTGCTGGGCAGTACTCGGATTCGAGCGCACCAGGTCGATACGTTCCGGACCCCGTCGTTCGGGACCGCCCTGTTTATCACCGCGCTGTTCGGGACGCCGGCCTTCGGGACCCGGTCGCGGTGCACGACCACTGCTCGGCCGCAGCGCCGCGCCGGCGGAATCCGGCCGGGCCGGGCGCTTCGGTACCGGCGCCGATTCCGGGCCG
>JAFMQT010000443.1 GCA_017354515.1 Nocardia sp.
AATCGGCCACACTGCAGCGCATCGAGCGGCTGGAACGCGGTCTGACCTCCGGTGCGCCGGCTCCTCGGTCGGCGCCTGCCCGTGTCGAAACATCCGGTGCCACAGTCGATTCGGAAGCTCCGCGGGCGTCGGGTGAACCTCGACGGCGCGGGGCCGAGGCGATGGCCGCGCTCCGCGAGAAGAAGGGGACGGTAGCGCAGTCCGATGCGGCTGCGCACGCCGAATCGGTACCCGGAGTGCGGATCGGCGCGGCCGACCCGGCACAGGCTGCCGAGTCGGTGCCCGCCACACCGGAATCGGAACCGGTGGTACCCACGGCCCCGGACCCGGCATCGACTTCTGCGGAGGCCGCTCCCGCTCCGGAATCGGCCGGTGCGGCATCCGCCCCGGAACCGTCCGCAGGGCAGGCCCCTGCCTCCGAACGCGCCGACTCGGCTGTCGCCGAACGTTCTGAACCTGTTGTCGCTCAATCAGTTCCGGAACCCGCCGCAGCGGAGCCGGTCGCATCGGCCGCCTCCTCGGCCGGGGATGTGCTGGCGGAGGTCGAGGCCGCGTGGGGGGATATTCGGGCGAAGGTGCGAGAGTTCGGCGCGGCCGTGCACGCACTGCTGTCCGGGGCCTCGGTGGCGCGCGTGGAGGACGACACGATCGTCTTGGCGCATCAGCACGCACCACTCGCGCATCGGCTGTCCAATCCGCAATATGTCGACGCGGTGCAGTCGGCGGTGTATGCGGTGATCGGCCGCCGCTACTCGGTGCGGTGGGAGGTCGGATCCTCCGGTTCGGGCGGTAGACCCGCATCCCGGGGAGGATCCGGTGATCGGCCCGCGAGCAGCGGTGGAACGGGGCAATCCGGACCGGGGCAGCCGGGGGCCGGGCAGTCGCAGCCGCCGCGCTTCACCCGGCCCAGCCAGACACAGACACCCTCGGCGGCCACCGAAACACCGTCGAGTTCCATCGGTCAGCAGGCGGCGGAACCGGCCCAGCGCCGGGAGATCCGGATGCCCGAGGGGCGGGGCGGGTCCCAGCGTGATTCCGGGAATCGTTCCGCGTCGCAGATCTCCGAGGACGAGATTCCGCCACCGGAGGCGCCGGACTATCCGGACGACCCCGGCCCTCCTGATTACTCGTCGGTAGGTTACGAGGGTGTCCCCCCTGCGTTGACGCCGGAGGAGGAGCAGGAGATGTTCGCCGAGTCCGCTCGGCCGGTACCTCCGGAGCAACGGCGTGACCCGGATGAGGTGGCCTTGGAGTTACTTCAGAGTGAATTGGGAGCGGTTCGCCTGGGTGGTTGACAGGCGCCTGGAGAAGTGCGTTAAGTTAACCGGAGTTCGCATCCGGCTGTACTATGAACAGGTGGTCGTCGGCATCGGTTCTACGAGGTTCTATGGTGAGTCCAGGCAAACGGGCGCCCGGAGCGTTCGTAGGCCGTTGCATGTCGGCGTTTGTACAGCGTTATATGCCTCGGCGAAAAGTGGTGGGAGCGTGAGCTGCCGCTCGGATCGACGGGGTGGTGCGCCCTCGTGTCGTGGCACCGATGGCTCGCCGGGATCGAACACGGTCGGTCTGTTGGCCGGTCGGCACCTTTAAGGAAGGAAACACTCCGATATGACCACAGAGGCCTACATTTTCGAGGCCATCCGCACTCCGCGTGGCCGCAACAAGAAGGGCTCGCTGCACTCGGTCAAGCCGATCGATCTGACGACCGGTCTGGTCCAGGAGCTGCGCAACCGCTACCCCGACCTCGACGAGGACCGCATCTCCGACATCATCCTCGGTGTCGTGTCCCCGCTCGGTGACCAGGGCGCCGATATCGCCCGCACCACCGTGCTGACCGCGGGTCTGCCCGACACCGTCGGTGGCGTGCAGATCAACCGCTTCTGCGCGTCGGGTCTGGAAGCCGTGAACATGGCCGCCCAGAAGGTACGCTCCGGCTTCGACGAACTGGTCATCGCCGGTGGGGTGGAGTCGATGTCGCGCGTGCCGATGGGCTCGGACGGCGGTGCGCTTTTCACCGACCCGGCCACCAGCTTCGACCTGTACATCGCCCCGCAGGGCATCGGCGCCGACCTGATCGCCACCATCGAGGGCTTCTCCCGCGAGGATGTCGACACCTTCGCCGCCCGCTCGCAGGAGCTGGCCGCGGCGGCCTGGTCCGGCGGCTACTTCGCCAAGTCCGTGGTCCCGGTCAAGGACATCAACGGCCTGACCGTGCTGGACCACGACGAGCACATGCGCCCGGGCACCACCACCGCGGACCTGGCCAAGCTGAAGCCGTCCTTCGCCGGCATCGGTGAGGTGGGTGGATTCGACGCGGTCGCGCTGCAGAAGTTCCACTACATCGAAGAAATCGACCACGTTCACCACGGCGGTAACAGCTCCGGCATCGTCGACGGCGCCGCACTGGTCGTCGTCGGTTCCAAGGAGGCGGGCGAGGCTTCCGGCCTGACCCCGCGCGCCCGCATCGTCGCCACCGCCACCAGTGGCGCGGACGCCACCATCATGCTCACCGGCCCCACCCCGGCCGCGCACAAGGCGCTCGCCAAGGCCGGTCTGTCGGTCGATGACATCGACCTGTACGAGATCAACGAGGCCTTCGCCTCGGTCGCGCTGAAGTTCCAGAAGGATCTGAAGATCCCGGACGAGAAGCTGAACGTCAACGGCGGCGCGATCGCGATGGGCCACCCGCTGGGCGCCACCGGCGCCATGATCACCGGAACCATGGTCGACGAGCTGGAGCGCCGAGGCGCCCGCTACGCCCTGGTGACGCTGTGCATCGGCGGCGGCATGGGTGTTGCCACCATCATCGAGCGCGTCTGACCCAGACCAATCTAATTCTCCAGGAGAACGAAAAACTATGACAGAGAACATGATCGGCTGGGAGAAGGACGCCGACGGCATCGTCGTGCTGACCATGGACGACCCGAACCAGGGCGCCAACACGATGAACGAGCTCTACAAGAGCTCGATGCACGCCACCGTCGAGCGCCTCGTGGCCGAGGTCGACGACATCACCGGTGTGGTCATCACCTCCGCGAAGAAGACCTTCTTCGCCGGCGGTGACCTCAAGAACATGATGCAGACCACCCCGGAGAACGCTCCGGACATCATGGAGGAACTGACCTTCATCAAGGCCGACCTGCGCAAGCTCGAGACACTGGGCAAGCCGGTCGTGGCCGCCATCAACGGTGCCGCGCTCGGTGGCGGTCTGGAGATCGCGCTGGCCACCCACTACCGCCTCGCCGCCGACATCAAGGCGGTGCAGATCGGCCTGCCCGAGGCCAGCCTCGGCCTGCTGCCGGCCGGTGGCGGCGTCACCCGCGTCACCCGCCTGCTGGGTATCGCCAACGGTCTGATGGGTGTGCTGTTGCAGGGCAACAAGTTCACCGCGCAGAAGGCGAAGGCCACCGGCCTCATCCACGAGACCGTCGGCACCGTCGAGGAACTGGTTCCGGCCGCCAAGGCGTGGATCCTGGCCCACAAAGACGATGCCGACGTCGCCGTCCAGCCGTGGGACCGCAAGGGGTACAAGATGCCCGGCGGTTCCCCGTCGAGCCCGGCGCTGGCCGCGAACCTCCCGGCGTTCCCGGCCAACCTGCGCAAGCAGATCAAGGGCCAGAACATGCCGGCGCCGCGGGCCATCATGGCCGCCGCGGTCGAGGGGGCGCAGGTCGACTTCGACAACGCCTCGCTGATCGAATCGCGCTACTTCGTCTCGCTGCTCACCGGCCCGGTCGCCAAGAACATGATCCAGGCCTTCTTCTTCGACCTGCAGCACATCAACAACGGCGGTTCGCGGCCGAAGGATGTGCCCCAGCGCGAGATCAAGAAGGTGGGTGTGCTCGGCGCCGGCATGATGGGCGCGGGTATCGCCTACGTCTCGGCCAAGGCCGGTTTCGAGGTCGTGCTCAAGGACGTCTCGCAGGAGAACGCCGACCGGGGTAAGGACTACTCGGTCAAACTCGAGGAGAAGGCGCTCTCGCGTGGCAAGACCACCGAGGAGAAGTCCAAGGCGCTGCTGGATCGCATCCACCCGACCGCCGACCCGAAGGATCTGGCCGGTGTGGACTTCGT
>JAFMQT010000123.1 GCA_017354515.1 Nocardia sp.
TGGCCGGTGGGTCGCCGTCGTCGAAAGGGGACCGTCGTGTCGGTGCCGGCCGCGGTGAAATCCGAGATCCAGAGGGTCGGGGGCGCGTTCATGTTCTCCCGCGAGGCCAAGGCGTTCGCGGCCGGTACGGGCGTGGCGGAATTCCTCGGTCCGTACACGCGCGGGCGCGGCGGGGTGCTCGGCGAGGTGGACGGCGATGTGGTGACGGCCGCCTTCGGATTCTTCGAACCGAGCACGGTACGCAGCGCGTGGGAGTCGGTGCCGATGCCGGCGGCCGAGGCGGCGGCCGGCTACTGGGCGGCGTGCGCGGATTTCGGGCGCCGCAAACTCGCCGGATTCGGTTCGGCGGACCGGCTGGCCGAGCTGCTGGCGGTGGTCGCCGACGGCGCCGATCGCGCGGGGGTGAGCCTGTTCGCGGGCTGGTCGGCGCTGCCGCTGGCCGAGGACGGGCCGGGGCGTGCACTGCAGTTGATCCACTGTTTGCGTGAGCTGCGGGGCGGTCTGCACCTGATCGCGGTCCGGGCCAGTGGCCTGACGCCGCTGGAGGCGGTGCTGGTCGGTGGTTCTCCCCGTGCGGATGGTCCTGCGCAGGCGCGGCTGTTCGGCTGGGGTGATCGTGCAGAGACGCCGGTGACATCGCGGATGCGTCAGCGATGGGATGCCGCCGAGGCGCTGACCGACACCCTGATCGAGCCGGCGTTCGCGAATCTGGGCGATCAGCCGGCCAAGGAGCTGGTGGCGTTGCTACAGGAGGCCGACGCGACCGTGTTCGCCCGATAGCTGAGCGACCGTGTTCGCCCGATAGCCGGTCGATATGACCGCTATCCTTTCGGGTCCATACTGAAGTAGTCTGATGGTATGGCGGAGACGAAGAAGGTGACGATCTCGGTCCCGAAGGACGCGGTGAGCACCCTCGAGCAGTGGAAAGCCTGCGGGCGTATCGAGAATCTGTCCGCCTACGTGTCGGCGGCGTTGCGCGACCGGATGGACCGCGACAGCGCGCAGGACGCGATCGAGCGAACCTTCGGTGGGGTTCCTCCGCTGGATTTGGTGAATCAGGCCCGGGCCGTGCAGGGGTTACCGCCGTTGTCGTCGGAGGATCTGGATAGTCCCAGCGCCGGCGCCGCGTGAGCCCGGCCGCACTCGGCGGTGTCGTTTTCGACACCGCCGCCGTTGTCGGCTGGGCACGCCGCCTTCCGTATGTGCACGCGGTGGCGTGGGCGACCGCGACCGCGGGCCATACGATCGTCGTTCCGGCGGCGGTGGCCGCGGCGGGGCAGGCGTTGGTTCCGGCGAGTCGGCTCGATATTCTCGGTGTGTTGCTGGATCTGCCGCATACGGTGATCCCCGCCCTCGATATCGCGACTGTGTCGAAGGTGGGGCGATTGCTGACGGGGAGGTCCGACGCCGACGCTTTGGTGGCGGCGGGACACGCCGCCAGTGAGGCGGTGGCGCGCAATTGGCCGTGTTTGACCGCGCGGCCGGATATGTTGCGGCGTATCGACCGGAAGGTGCTGGTCGACCCGCTGCCGTAACCGACGCCGGCCTCGATGGGAGAGGGCGAGAAAGGACCGCGACGAACCGATGTCCACGGCCCTTGGTCTCCGGATTTCTCGGCTTCGCCAGCTGATCGACCATCCTGGCACCGGTCTTGCCGAGCGGGAGGCCGCCCAGCGCATGCTGGATCGGATCCTGACCAAACATCCGCAGTCGCGGCAGCACGGCGACCGCGATTACGGGCGCCGCTACAACCGGGTCGGCCGACATGCTCGGTTGCCGGCGATCGCGGAGATGATCGGCCAGGACATCGCCTTCGCGCGGATTTTCACGATTCCGCAGCATCATGCCGAGATCGTGGAGCGTTCGCCGATTCGCGATGCGCCGGAGGGGATCAGCTATTCGGTGAGCACCCCGTGGGTCGGGAAGATTATCGTCACCATCGAGGGGGTACCGCCGGAGTGGGGGTGGACCAGTGATTGCGGTATCGAGTATCCGAGTTCGGCGCTGCTGGAGCTGGCGGATGAGGTCGCCGAGATCATGAACTCCTACAACCACGACGGTAGCGATATCGGTAAACGCTTCTTCGCCAGTGTGCGGGTACCCGAACGTACGTTGATCTGGTGAACGGGTAACAGAAGACGCCGATGCCCCGCGGACTCGGAGGTCCGCGGGGCATCGGTCACCCGTGGGGTGGGACTACTTCTTCAGTTCGAACCGGTCGGCGTTCATCACCTTGTTCCAGGCGGTGACGAAGTCGGCGACGAACTTGTCCTTGGCGTCGTCTGTCGCGTAGACCTCGGCCAGGGCCCGCAGCTGGGAGTTGGAGCCGAATACCAGGTCCGCGCGGGTTCCGGTCCACTTCTGGGAGCCGCTGGCGCGGTCGGTGCCGACGTAGGTGCCGTCATCGGCGCCCGAGGGCTTCCACTCGGTGGCCATATCGAGCAGGTTCACGAAGAAGTCGTTGCTCAGCACACCGGGCTTGTCGGTGAACACACCGTGCTGCGAGTTCTGGTAGTTGGCGCCCAGGACGCGCAGCCCGCCGACCAGGACGGTCATCTGCGGCGCGGTGAGCGTCAGCAGATTGGCCTTGTCGACCAGCAGGTACTCCGCCGGGAGGCGGGCGGCCTTACCGGCGTAGTTGCGGAATCCGTCGGCCTTGGGCTCAAGGTACGAGAAGGACTCGACGTCGGTGAGTTCCTGGGTGGCATCGGTGCGGCCCGGGGTGAACGGGACGGTCACGTCGAATCCGCCGTCCTTGGCGGCCTTTTCGATGGCCGCGGCGCCGCCGAGGACCACGATGTCGGCGAAGGAGACCTTGACGTTGCCGGTTTGCTCGCTGTTGAACGCCTCCTGGACACCCTCCAGGGTGCGGATCACCTGGGCGAGCTCGTCGGGCTCGTTGACCTCCCAGCCGGCCTGCGGCTGCAGGCGGATGCGGCCACCGTTGGCGCCACCGCGCATATCGCTGCCACGGAACGAGGACGCGGCCGCCCATGCTGTGGACACCAGCTGCGGAACCGTCAGGCCCGAGGCCAGGATCTTGGTCTTGAGGGCGGCGATCTCGGCGTCACCGATCAGTTCGTGATCGACGGAGGGGATCGGGTCCTGCCACAGCAGGGTCTCCTCGGGGACCTGGTTGCCCAGGTAGCGGACCTTGGGGCCCATATCGCGGTGGATGAGCTTGTACCAGGCGCGGGCGAACGCGTCGGCGAGTTGCTCGGGGTTCTTCAGCCACCGCTGGGTGATCTCACCGTAGACCGGGTCGAATCGCATCGCCAGGTCGGTGGTGAGCATCGAGGGGGCCCGCTTGTTGTCCGGATCCTCCGGTCCCGGAACGGTATTCGCGCCGGCACCGTCCTTGGGGGTCCACTGCCAGGCGCCGGCGGGGCTCTTGGTCTTCTCCCACTCGTATCCGTAGAGGGTTTCCAGGAAGGCGTTGTCCCACTGGGTGGGGGTGGCGTTCCAGATGACCTCGATACCGCTGGTGATGGCGTCGGCGCCGATACCGGTGCGGTTGGTGGACTTCCAGCCCAGGCCCTGCTGCTCGATGGGAGCGGCTTCGGGTTCGGGGCCGACCAGGTCGGCGTCGCCGTTGCCGTGGGTCTTGCCGAAGGTGTGGCCGCCGACGATCAGTGCGGCGGTCTCCTCATCGTTCATCGCCATCCGGGAGAAGGTCTCGCGGATGTCGACCGCTGCCGCGAGCGGATCCGGATTGCCGTTGGGGCCTTCGGGATTGACGTAGATCAGACCCATCTGGACCGCGGCCAGGGGGTTCTCCAGGTCGCGTTCACCGCTGTAGCGCTGGTCGTCGAGCCAGACGTTCTCCGGGCCCCAGTAGACCTCTTCGGGTTCCCATTCGTCGACGCGGCCGCCGCCGAAGCCGAAGGTCTGGAATCCCATCGATTCCAGGGCGACGTTACCGGCGTAGACCAGCAGGTCGGCCCAGGACAGTTTGCGGCCGTACTTCTGCTTGACCGGCCACAGCAGGCGGCGGGCCTTGTCCAGGTTGCCGTTGTCGGGCCAGCTGTTGAGCGGCGCGAAGCGCTGCATACCGGATCCGGCGCCGCCGCGGCCGTCCTCGACGCGGTAGGTGCCGGCGGCGTGCCAGGCCATGCGAATGATGAGCGGGCCGTAGTGGCCGAAGTCGGCGGGCCACCAGTCCTGCGAGGTGGTCAGCACCTCGACGATATCGGCCTTGACCGCGTCCAGGTCGAGGGTGGCGAATTCCGCGGCGTAGTCGAAGTCCGCGCCGAACGGGTCGGCCTCGGCCGGATTGTGGGCCAGGATCCGCAGGTTCAGTTGTTCGGGCCACCAGTCACGGTTGCCACCACCCTCTACCGGCGTCTTCAAACGGCCGGTCACTGGGCAGCCACTCTGCGACGCATCTTCCTCAGGCACGGGTTCTTCCTTTCCGAGTGTGTTTCGGGCTGTCTCACCGGGATGGTTGTTCCGGTGATCGGGACGTGGTCTGTGGGGAACAGGCCGGGCACAGGCCCCAGTAGATGACTTCGGTTTCCTCGAGCACGAAACCGTTGTCGTCGACCGCTGTCATGCACGGCGCGTCGCCGACGGCGCAGTCGACGTCGGCGATGACACCGCAGGATCGGCATACGAGGTGGTGGTGGTTGTCGCCAACACGCGTCTCGTACCGCGCCACCGACCCCATGGGCTGGATCCGCCGCAGCAGACCGGCCTCGGTGAGTACCCGCAGTACGTCGTATACCGCCTGGTGAGACACTGTGCCCAGGGTGTCTCGGACCAGACCGAGAATGGTGTCGGTGTCGGAATGCGGATGTTCGCGTGCAGCGGTGAGTACCGCGATCCGCGGCGCGGTGACCCGCAACTCGGCGCGGCGCAACATTCGCTCGAACTCCGCCGTACTGGACACGCTCGTAAGTATGACTCACTCAAGTAACGGAATGGTGCAAATTTGGGAATCTACTTCTCGAACACCGAGCTTTTCACCGAGCTGGTGCGGGAATCGCGGAGGTCTTGCCTGGTCTCCGGGCAGAGCCTAGCCTCGTTGATACCCCGCCGGGGGTCGCAATCGTGAACAGAGGGTGTCATGAGTAAGTCCGCAGCGGTGAACGAATCGACGTCAGGGGTCCCGGTCGACGGTGTCGCCGTGACCGCCATCGGTGTGGCGGTGATCCGTGCTCGGGAGAGTGCGCGCGAGGACCGGCTCTACGACGATCCGGTGGCCCGGCATTTCGTGGACGCGGCCCGCAGCGGATTCGATGCCGGGCGCTGGGCGCGACTGGAAGAGCTGGCCGAGCAGTTCTACGAGGGCCGCACCGTCGGGGTGCATCTGGTCGACGAGCGGGTGCGGGCGGCGGTCGAGGCCGGAATTCACCAGATCGTGTTCCTCGGGGCGGGGCTGGACACGCGCGCCTTCCGGATGGAGCTGCCGGCCGATGTGGTGATCTTCGAAATCGACCTGCCCGAACTGTTCGAGTTCAAGGAAAGGGTGCTGGCGCGCGAGGGTCTCGGGCCCCGTTGCCGGCGTAAGGTGATCATCGCCGACCTGAGCAAGGAGTGGCGTAAACTGCTGCTGGACAACGGATTCGATGCCGATCAGCCCACGCTGTGGGTGGACGAGGGCGCGCTGGGCTACCTCACCAAGGAGTGGAACCAGCGGGTTGTGCGCACCCTCACCGAGCTGTCGGCGCCGGGCAGCCGCTTCGGTGCCGGTCGCTATATCGCAGACCCGGACGATCCTCGCTACCGGGAGCTGCACAGGTTCGTCGGCAATGAGGCCACCGGGTCACACACGGCCGCACCGGATTTCGATGTCGAGCAATGGTTGCGCGGCATCGGCTGGAACACCGAATTCCACAGCTGGAACGACCAGGTGGCCCGCCTGGACCGTCAGGTGCAGACCCAGGACCCCCGGGTGGGCAATATCTCCGCCGTGCGCCGCTGAACGCGGTGGGGAGCCGCCGCTCAGCGGCGGCTCGCGAGCGGGATGAACACCACGAGGGCCAGTACCTGGGTGGCGACGGTGAATACCGCGACCGCGGTGATCGACTGTGAGTACAGCGCGCCGATGACGGTCGACCCGGCCAGCCACGCCAGACCGTATGCGGCCGTGAAGATTCCGTACGCGGTGCCGCGACGGTGTGCGGGCACCAGATCGGCGACCGCGGCGCGCAGGGTCGATTCGTGGATGCCCATCGCCGCGCCCCACACGATCGCCCCGGCCCACACCAGCGCGGGGTTGGTGGCGAACGACAGTAGCGGCACGATCGCCGACAGCGGCAGCGCGATGATCAGCCCGCGCAATCCGATCCGGTCGTAGAGCCGGCCCGAGGCCAGCGCCGCCGGCGCCGCCGCGCCCATCGCGGCGGCGTAGGTGACCGGGATGAGTGCGTCGGCGAGGACGTGGCGGATGTGCATATGCAGCGACAGCACCCCGAAGGTGGCGAATCCGGCCATCGAGATCGCGGTGAACGCCGCGTACAGCCAGAATCGGGCCGGTAGCCGGTCACCGGTGGCCGGTTCGGCGCCGCGGCGCCGGTGGCCGGATTCGTAGTCGCCCGGGTAGGGCACGGCCCGGCGCAGCCACAGCAGCGTCGCCAGAGCCAGCGCCCCGGGTACGGCGAGCACGGCGAATCCGAGCCGGTATCCCGAGATCGCGATCATGGCGGCCACCAGCAGCGGTCCCGTCAGCGCCCCGGATTGGTCCAGGGCCTCATGGATCGCGAATGCCCGCCCTCGCCCCATATCGCTACTGGCCTGGGCCAGCATGGTGTCGCGGGCGGGGGCGCGCACCGCCTTGCCGAATCGTTCGGCGATCACCAATCCCGTTGCCGGCCAAAGCCATTGCGCCAGGGCCAGGAGCGGCACCGCGACGATCGTCAGGGTGTAGCCGGTGATCGACAGGGGCCAGTGCCGTCCGGTGCGGTCCGACAGTGGACCGGTGAACAGTCGCGCCACCAGCGCCACCGCTTCCCCGGCGCCGGTGACGAACCCGACCAGCGCCGCCGAGGCGCCCAGGGTTCCCAGATAGGGCCCGGTGACCGAACGCGCACCCTCGTAGACGACGTCGGCGAGCATGCTCACCACGCCGAACGCCAGCACGAACCGGAGCGGGGCCAGCCGGTTGCGGATGCGCGGCGCGTCCGCGGGGGCGGACCGAAATTCACCGGCGGACATGGTGGAAGCATAACGACGATGCCACCCGCGCCGGCCGGAGATGAATATCGGCAGGTCGCAGCGGCCGTTTCGGTGTTTCGGCGGATACGATTTCCGGTTTCGGGGCAGTTGATGCGATAGACCCGCGCCCGGCAGTCGGATGCGGGCACACATGCTGTGCGAGGACATGCTTGTGAGAGGACATCCTGTGAGGGGACATCCTGTGAGGGGACACCGACGATGAACATTTCCACCGATACGACAGTTCGCGGACGAAGACCGAGGGGCTCGAGATGGCTGATGGCGGCCCTGCTGGCCGTATTGGGCGCCGCGGCACCCGCGGCCGCGGCGCCGGCGTCCACCACCGGCGCCGGCCAACCCGATCCCGGCAGCGGGGTGCTGGTCGACCACCTGCGCAAGGATTCCGGGGGCAGTTTCGAAACCAACGGTCAGGGCGCCTATCTGGTCACCACCGCCGAGCGTTGGCTGTCGCAGCAATAACGGTCCGTCAGTGTGCGGGCGCGTAGACCGGTGCGAGCTGTGGTCGCCGGGCTGTGCGGCCGTCCCCGCCGGACAGGCCGCGCAGCCTGCGCCACACCCAGGGGCCCAGACTTGTTGTCACCCATGTGATTTCACCGCCTACCGTGCCCGCTCGGAACTTTTCGGTGTGCTCCGGTGGCGTGGCCCAGCTGTGATCGGAGCCCTCGAGTCCGAGTGCCTCCGCGGCGGCGAGCGCGAATCTGCGGTGGCCTTCCGGGGATCCGTGCAAACGATCCGAACTCCACATCCGCAGGTCGACCATCGACCCGGCGGCGAACAGGTCGACCAGCCGCAGATCGTAGCGCTGGGCGCAGGCACGGATCCGATCGTTGATCAGGTCCATCCGTTCGCCGATCAAGCGCCCCGCCAGTGGCACGATCCGGCGGGCGTCGGGGAAGGTCGTGGTCAGCACCGTCGCACCGCTGGCGGCCAGCTTGGCGTACAGCTCCTCCATGACCTCGAGTGCCTCGCCGAAGCCGTGACCGGGCAAGGTGACATCGTTCATGCCCGCGCAGAAGCCGATCAGATCCGGTTGCATGGCCAGCGCCTCGTCGAGCTGTTCATCGCGGACGTGGGCGAGTCGGCGGCTGCGCACGGCGAGGTTGGCGTATCCGAGGTCGGGGTTGTCGCGTGCGAGGCGTTCGGCGAATCGGTCCGCCCAGCCTCGGACATTGTCTCCTTCGCCGTCCCACAGCCCTTCGGTCTGGCTGTCTCCCATCGCGACGAAGCGCTCGTATCGGGGGAACGATCGCACCGCACACCTCCGGCAGGTCACGCAGCAGCCCATCCGCCGCGCCCCGGTCTCATTTCATGAGATTACTAGCGGAACCGCCGCGCCGCCGACCGTATCGATGCAGGTCAAGGGCTTCAGCTGGGTGCGGGCGTGCCGGCGAGCAGGAATATGGTGCGGTGGCCGACCCGCACCGCGTGATCGGCGAACCGTTCGTAATAGCGCCCCACCAGCGCCATATCGACGGCCGCGGTGGTGCCGCCGTCCCAGTCGTCGGCCAGCACCGTCTGCAACAGGCGGCGGTGCAGCCGGTCCATGGTGTCGTCCTGGCCGTCGAGCTGGGCGGCGATCCGCGGATCGGATCGGCCCAGCACGATCGAGGCACTGGAGGCGATCATCATCGCCTCCGCACCCATCTGCTCGACGATCGGCCGCACCGAGGCCGGCACCACGAACGCGGGGTGGCGGCGGCGCGCGGCGGTGGCGATATGGGTGGCCAGCACCCCCATCCGCGCCAGATCCGCGGCCATCTGGATCGCGGTCACCACCTGCTGCGGCTCGTAGTGCGGCGACCGCGACGCGAGCAGTTCGATCGCCAATTCCTCGCACTCCATCCGGATCGTCTCGACCACCCGGCCCAGGTCGATGGCGTCTTCCGACAGTTCCAGATCCGCGTGCATCAGAGCGTTACTGGCCGCGGTGATGAGGGTGCGGTCGTGTCGGCACATGACCTCCAGGAGGTCTATCAGCTCCTGTACTTCGCGTTGAACTCCGCTGCCCATATCTCCATCTTCACCCCGGCGGTCGTCGACGGCACGCTGCCTTCGGGTGGGTGTCCGGCATTCGTCTGCCGCAACCCGGTGGGACCACCAGGTTCGTCCTAATGAATTCTTCGGCGCTTCACAGGCGGCCCCGCCATTGTGGGCGTCGGCGAAGGTGTCGAGTTGCCGGGAGTGGCATATGAATTCTGATCCGATCACGGTGCTGGCCGTGGGCGGTACCGCGGAGTCCTACCGCGGCGACGACCGCCGGGCGGTGCAGGGGATGCTGGCGGGGGTCACCGACCGGCTCTCGGACCGTTTCACCGCCCGCTGGGTCGGCTATCCCGCCGACTACGGGCCGGTCACCGGATTCCATCACGACGCGTTCGCGCTGTCGGTGCCCGAGGGCAGCCGCAATCTCGCCGCGCGGATCGCCTGCTGCGAGGGTCCGGTGGCGCTGCTGGGCTACAGCCAGGGCTGCTGCGTCATCCGCTCCCTGCTCGAGGACGCCGATACGACGCTGATCTCGCGGATCGCCGGAGTCGGGTTCGTGGCCGATCCGCTGATGCCGGCGGGGGCGGCGTTCGGCAAACCGGATCTGCGCGGGTGGGGTGTGGCCGGAGCCGGTCGCGAGCTGGCCGTTCCGGCGTGGTGGGTGGCCAACGACCACGACCCGATCCCGCTGGCCAGTCCGGATTCGTTGCTGCGCGACCTCGCCGATATCACCGAATTCATGTCGTTCACCGATGTGGTGCTGTGGGGAAGGAAACTGGCCCAGCGGATTTCGGAGAATACGTGGCAGATGCCGTGGACCGGAGAACTTCCCGGCGAGCCGTGGGACGCGGGGATCGCGCGCCGGCGGGTGGAT
>JAFMQT010000444.1 GCA_017354515.1 Nocardia sp.
GGGCTGCTGCGGCCCGGCGGCGGGTTGTCCGCCCCGCACCGGGATCGGGGCGCCCGCGGCGCGGCGCGGATCACCGGATTCGGGCGGGGGAGGGGGTTCCAGGCGCGGCGGGAAGCCCTCGCCGGTGAGATCGGAAACGCTTGCCGCTCCCGCGAATCCGACCGTCCGGAGCACCTGGGCGACCTGTCCGGCATCCCAGGTGTCGGGGGCGTCGGCGCAGATCCGGGTGAAATAACTGCGCAGTGCGGCCGGACCGTCGCCCAGGACCACGTCCAGACCGGCAGGCAGTTCCCCCTTGTCGAGGCTGACCCGGCTGCCCAGTTGCGGCATCACCAGCACCATGCTGGTCAACCCGACCCGTTCCCGGCCCGGCGCGCCCCGCAGGATTTGGGCGAGCTCGGCGGTGCGGGCGCGGATCTCGGTCATGGGCTCGTTGCCGGTCTCGGTACCGGCCAGCGGGGCGACATCCTCACCCACGGTCCAGGGCCGGTAACCGGATACCGACAGGGTTCCGCTGACCCGTTCGGTGAAATCCTTGATCACGATGATCGCGCAGGTCTTCGGAGTCCACACCAGCACATCGGCGGCCCCGGCCGCGACCACGGCCATGCCCGGCAGGGACTGCGGTCCGGACCACGTCTTGAGCCAATTCGCCACCGTCCGTTCGGAATTGGACAGCCGCGACGGATCGTCGTTGCGAACCTTCACCAACATCTGGATCAACCCCTGACCGATGCGCGTACTACCGGCCGCCGGTGCGGCCCCCCGATCACCGTACGAGGGTATGGCGAAGCGGGCGAATCGGTTCGAGCGGCAGCACAGATCATCCACCATCGGCGCGGGGATCCCGGCAGCGGGGCACCCGGTCGATTCCGGACACGGAACCGTGTCAGGGCAGCAGCACGATCGAACCGGTGGTCTTGCGCGCCTGCAGATCGCGGTGCGCCTGGGCCGCCTCGGCGAGGGCATACTCCCCGCCGACCCGCAGCCGCAGCGAACCGTCCGCGATGGCGTTCATGACATCGCCCGCGCGCCAGGTCAATTCGGCACGGTCGCGGGTGTAGTGGGCGAGGGTCGGGCGGGTGACGAACAGCGATCCGGCCGGGTTCAGCCGCTGCAGATCGAATGGGGGCACCTGACCGCTGGCGGCCCCGAACAGCGCCAGCATGCCGCGCACCCGCAACGAGAACAGGCTGGCCTCGAACGTGGCCGCCCCGACCCCGTCGTACACCGCCGCCACCCCGATACCGTCGGTCAGATCGCGAACCCGCAGGGCCAGATCGTCGCCGTAGCGCAGCACCTGATCGGCTCCGGCCTCGCGGGAGAGCTCCTCCTTGGCGTCGGTGGACACCGTGGTGATGACCCGGACGCCGCGCGCGGCGGCGAGCTGGGTCAACAGCAGGCCCACCCCACCGGCGCCGGCATGGATCAGTACGGTCTCCCCGGGCTCGGGCTTGTACACGGATTCGATCAGATAGTGCGCGGTCATACCCTGCAGCAGTGCCGAGGCCGCCACCTGCGCGCTCACCGCGTCCGGAACCGCGATCGCGGCGGCCGCGTTCACCGCGACCCGCTCGGCGTAACTGCCCGGTGCCGCCGCCCACGCCACCCGGTCGCCGACGGTGAAATCGCGCACGTGTGCGCCGATCTCGACGACCACCCCCGAGCCCTCGGAACCGGGGATGTACGGCACCGCCTGCGGATAGGTTCCGGTGCGGATATAGGTGTCGATGTAGTTGACCCCGGCCGCATCGGTGGCGACGAGCAGCTGATCCGGCCCGATGACCGGGTCGTCGAGCTCGGCCGGGACCAGGACGTCGGGACCGCCGTGTTCGCTGACCTGAATTGCGCGCATGGGGTCAGTCTGGCATTCGCCGCATTCTTACCGGGCGGTAAACTCGCGCCCATGAGCGAAACCGCCACCGCCACCGCGGCCCAGGCGCCGTCGGACGTCATCGATTCGGTCAAGAAGTTCCTCGCCACCCACGGCGGTTCCGGCACCGCGGTGCTGCAGCCGCTCGGGCGGATCGGTGTCCGCATCACCCTGGTCGGCTCCGACGGGGTGCTCGGCGATCGGGTGGTCGCCGATCTGCCCACCGCCAAGGCCGTGGTCGCCGCCGTCGACGGGCTCGCCGAAACCGAGCATTGGGATCGCGATCTGAGCGCCTCGGTCACCCCCGCGCAGGGGCATTGGGCGCGGATGGCCGCCTGGGTCGCCGGCCAGACCCGCTACCCCAGGGCGCGCAACGAGCGGTGATACGTCCGCTGCTGGCCGCCCTGGTCGGTGCCGCGGCGGTGCTGGCCGTGACCGTACCGGTGGGCGCGGATCAGCCCGGCCCGTGGCGGGTGTGCACGAGCGGCGACTATCCGCCGTATTCGGCCGCTGACGGTCATGCTGGATATCGCGGCATCGATATCGATATGGTTCGCGATATGGCCGCCGCGATGCGTCGGCCGGTTCGCTTCGTCCCCACCACCTGGTCGTCGATGGCGGGCGATTTCGCCTCGCGCCGTTGCGATCTCGCGGTCGGCGGGGTGTCCGATTCTCCGGCGCGCCGGGCCTACGCCGACTTCTCGCTGAGCTACCGGCGCGATGGCAAGACGCCGATCGTGCGGGCGGCCGATGTCGGTAGATACGCCACGATCGCGCAGATCGACCGGCCCGGAGTGCGGGTGATCGTCAATCGGGGCGGTACCAACGAACAATTCGCGCGCGCCCGCTTCCCGCACGCCGCGCTGACGGTATGGCCGGATAACGCGACCGTCCCGGACCAGATCGCCGCCGGCCGCGCCGATGTTTTCGTCACCGATTCGGTGGAGGGCCGCTACCGCACCCGTCAGTATCCAGGGCTGCGGGTCCTGCATCCGGGCACCCCGTTCGACAACTTCGGGAAGGTGTTCCTGCTGCCGAAGAACGATCCACTCGCCGCGGCCGAGGTGGACGGGTGGCTGGCCGGTGAACTGGCCGACGGGGGCATCGATCGCCGCTTCGACCGGTGGATCGGTCCCGCCGCGACAGGTTGAGCCGCGACAGGTTGAGCCGCGACAGGTTGAGCCGCGACAGGTTGAGCAATGCAATCGCCTTCCCGGTGCATAATGGCCGCCGTGACGGAGAAGGCGGCGAGCCGTACCGCGATCCTGGTGTGCCAGGGCCGCGCGGTCGCCGATGATCGCCTGGCGCCCGGATATTTTCATGATCCGATCGCGATCCGACTGCTGCGCGAGGACGAGCGTGCCGCCGTACGCCGCGCCCGCGAGGAGGCGCCACCCACCGGATGGCGCGAGCGCATGGAATACGAACTGCTCACCGCCACCTCCGCCGTACTGGCGACCCGCACGGTCGCCATCGACGAGGAACTGCGTGCCGCCGGCAATCGCCAGGTGGTACTGCTGGGCGCCGGACTGGACGGGCGGGCGTGGCGACTGCGCGACGCCGGGCGCCCGGCCACCGAGATCCACCTGTTCGAGGTCGATCATCCTGCCTCACAGTCGGATAAGCGTGCGCGGGCCCGTGATCTCGAACCGGTGATCGCCGACCTGACCTACGTTCCGGTGGAGTTCGGCCGTGACGATCCGGCCGTCGAGCTGGCCGCCGCCGGCCATCGCGACGATATCGCCACCAGCTGGGTCTGGGAGGGTGTGCTGCCGTATCTGACTCGCCCGCAAGTGGATTCGACTCTGACCGCGGTGCGTGCGCGCAGTGCGGCCGGCAGTCGGGTGATCGCCACCTATCCCACTCCGAACCGCTTCGCGGTCCTGGGCCGCGCCGGTATGCGGGTCTTCAGCCGGCTGTCCGGTGGCCGCGACCCGCTGGCCGATGAACCGCACCTGTCGGCCTGGTCGCCGCAGCAGATGCGGGAGACGGTGTCCCGGCACGGCTTCGAGGTCACCTCGGATATGGAAATGATCGAGGTGGCCCGGCGGTTGGGGATCGAGTTCCGCCAGTCGCGAGCCTACGGGCTGGGCCGGATGGTCGTCGCCGACCTTCCCGGATGATCCGTGCGGATCAGGCGCAGCATCCGCCACCGCAGCATCCGCCGCCCGCCGCCGGGGCGGGAGCCGGCG
>JAFMQT010000445.1 GCA_017354515.1 Nocardia sp.
TGCCCGCATTCGGGTCCCGGCGCCGCGGAACTCGATCGGCGCCCGCGGGCGAGTGTCTTGAAGGTACAACCTTCTTCGGCGACCGCGCGGTGAATCGGTCCGCCCTGGCGTCCGGTCGGCGCGCCGCGCTGGCTAGAGTCGACTCGTACCGCGCCCACAGAGGTACCGCCCGCAGAGAGTGCAAGGAGTGCGATTCGTGACCGCGCCTGAGTTCCGCTATTCGGATCTGCTGCCGACCGGAGCCGACACCACCGACTACCGGTTGCTCACCACCGACGGCGTCAGCACGTTCGAGGCCGGTGGCCGCACCTTCCTGCAGGTCGAGCCCGAGGTGCTGCGGATGCTGACCGCCGAGGCGATGCACGACATCAGCCACTATCTGCGGCCCGCGCACCTGCGGCAGTTACGCCGGATCATCGATGATCCCGAGGCCTCGGGCAATGATCGTTTCGTGGCGTTGGACCTGCTCAAGAACGTCAACATCTCGGCCGGTGGCATTCTGCCGATGTGCCAGGACACCGGCACCGCGATCGTGATGGGTAAGAAGTCCGAGGGTGTGCTCACCGGCGCCGACGACGCGGAATGGATCTCGCGCGGGGTCTTCGACGCCTACACCAAGCTGAACCTGCGGTATTCGCAGCTGGCGCCGATCACCATGTGGGACGAGAAGAACACCGGCACCAATCTGCCGGCGCAGGTCGAGTTGTATTCCAGCGCGGCCGATCCCGGCAATCCGGCCTACAAATTCCTGTTCATGGCCAAGGGCGGCGGTTCGGCCAACAAGTCGTTCCTGTACCAGGAGACCAAGGCCATCCTCAATCCCACCCGGATGCTGGAATTTCTCGACGAGAAGATCCGCTCGCTGGGCACCGCGGCCTGCCCGCCGTACCACCTGGCCGTGGTGATCGGCGGTACCAGCGCCGAATTCGCCTTGAAAACCGCGAAATACGCCTCCGCGCACTATCTGGACGCCATGCCCACCGAGGGCACGATGGCCGCGCACGGCTTCCGGGATCTGGAACTGGAGGAGGAGGTCTTCAAACTGACCCAATCCTTCGGTATCGGAGCGCAATTCGGTGGCAAGTACTTCTGCCACGATGTGCGGGTGATCCGCCTGCCCCGGCACGGCGCCAGCTGTCCGGTGGCGCTCGCGGTCTCGTGTTCGGCCGACCGCCAGGCACTGGCCAAGATCACCCCCGAGGGCGTCTTCCTCGAACAGCTGGAACGGGAACCGGCACAGTATCTTCCGGAGCAGACCGACAGCATTCTCGGCGGCGATGTGGTCAAGGTCGATCTGAACCGGCCGATGGACCAGATCCGCGCCGAACTGTCGAAATATCCGGTCAAGACCCGCCTTTCGCTGACCGGCCCGCTGGTGGTGGCCCGCGATATCGCACACGCCAAGATCAAGGAACGCCTGGACGCCGGCGAGCCGATGCCGCAGTACCTGCGGGATATGGCCGTCTACTACGCCGGGCCCGCCAAAACCCCGGAGGGATATGCCTCCGGGTCCTTCGGTCCGACCACCGCCGGGCGGATGGACTCCTATGTCGAACAGTTCCAGGCGGCGGGCGGTTCGTTCGTGATGCTGGCCAAGGGAAACCGCTCCAACCAGGTCACCAGGGCCTGTAAGGAACACGGCGGGTTCTATCTCGGCTCGATCGGTGGTCCCGCGGCCCGGCTGGCACTGGATTGCATCAAGAACGTCGAGGTCCTCGAGTATCCGGAACTGGGTATGGAAGCGGTCTGGAAGATCGACGTCGAGGATTTCCCGGCCTTCATCGTGGTCGACGACAAGGGCAACGACTTCTTCGCCGAAACCCAGAAGCCGATCGCGTTGAATGTGCGGGTGCGCTCCAAGGAACGCGGTTAGCCGACCGGCCGGCCATCCGCCCGCGACGCCGAGCGCCGGGCGGTGGTGACCGCGCCCTGACGCATCAGACGGCGCCGGGTCACCTCGTCCAGTTGTGCCGGAACGCGCGGGGTGCGGGCCGGTGCCAGCGCGGCGAGCGCGACCAGTGCGCTGGTGCCCAGGGCGACCGTGAGCGGCACCAGGGTGCTGGTGGTGAGTGGAACAGCCATGACTGCCTCCTCGTGATCGGGCCGACAGATCGCACGACCAACTCGCACGGTAACGGGCAATCCGGTAGTCGAGACCGACCGACACGCACAACCTGCCGTTCCAGCGTAGCGGCGCTCGGACGACGACCGGCGCGGCGCCGGCAAACTTGTGGCGACACGCCGATTGTCCGTGCTATAAGCGGCGTGTCGGTGTTCTGGATGCGGCATGGTGAATCCAGCGGTATTCCGGCAAACCGGCGGAGCCGCTCGAACTGATGGAGGCTCGGTGCTAGGGCGGGGTTGGTGGCCGGCTGACAACACGACCGCGGCGGCTGTGCGAGGGGGTGAATTCGGGCCACCGGGCCAGGTGTGGGAACCGGCGCAGCCGAACGGGACCTCCGTGCTTCCCGCGGGGTGGTTGCTGCTCGAACTTCCGACCGCCCTGCTCCTGGCGATCTGGGTAGGTACCGGCTGGCTCGGCTACCTCGGATCCGAGCGTCCGGCGCTGAACACGCCCACCAGTGTGGTGGTCGGTGCGGGCGGTCCCGGCGCGGCGACGGTCCCGGCCGGGCGCAACTGATCCGGCCGGGACCGTTGCTTGACGTTCCGGCCCTTCAACTCCCGAGCGACTCGTACAACGCGATACCGCCCTCGACCGTATGCGGAAGGCGACGACGGCCCGGCGAACCGAGCGCACCGGTCAGGTCGGAGCCGTCGTGTTCGGCCAGCAGTGCCGCCGAATCCCACACCAGCAGTGTCGCACTGACGGTGTTCTCCGCCGAGGAATGCGCCAGATCGTAATGGGCACAGGCCGGGACGTGGTCGTAGGTGATCCACAGGTCGTATCCGGTCATGAACAGGTCCAGATCGAAATCGACCGACAGGCCCAGCAATTCGCTGCGCCCATTGTCGTCCACCCCCGCGAACGCCTCGTCGAGGGCCAGCAGGCGCGGCGCCTGCGGATCGGCGGAATCGAGCATCACGTGCGCGGCGGCGAACAGCGGAAGATGCAGCGACACCGACTGTTCGCCACCGGAGAGCGCACTGTGCCGGGCCACCGACAACCGATCCTCGCCCTCCGCGGTGACCAGGGTGAACGCGAAGACCCGCCAGGTCCGGTAGTCGAGGGTGGCGGCCAGGATCTCCGGATAGGAGCGTTCGGGATGCGCGGCCCGGGCCGCCCGGATCTCGGCCGCGAAATGCGCTCGCACGGTGGCCAATTCATCGGGACCGAGGTCGGCGGCGGGGCGGTCGAGCAGTTTGCACACCGAGCGCGCCGACTCACCGAGCTGATCGGCCAGCACCCAGTGCACCCCGATGGTGCTTCCAGAGGACATGCGCCGGCGGCGCATCTCGGCGCCCATCCGCGCGATGAGATCGCGGGCATCGCCGGTACGTTCGTGGATCTGCTGGGCCAAACCGGTCAGCAGCGCGTCCTCGAGGATGCGGCGTTCGGCGTCGGTGAGCAGCGATTCCTGATCGGCGCGGGCCGTGGCGACCCGATCGGCGAAATCGGCGAGCGCGGTCACGCCCTGATCGTCGTGAATCTGCACCACGGTCAGCCCGTCGGCGGCATCCCACTGCAATCGGTAGTCCTGGCCCGCGGCCGCGAGCGCGGCATCGAATTCCTGTAGGGCCGCGGTCACCGCGCTGCGGGTGGATTTGCGGGCCGCCTCGCCGGCCCGTACAGTGCTCGTCGCTTCGGCCAGATCCTCGAACAGCGCGTGTACCTGCGGCGGCAGCACCTGCGCGGGCGCGTCCGGGCCGCCGGATTCGATGCGGTAAAGCAGCTGGTCGGGCGTGGACCAGGCGGCCTCGGAAGTGGGCCATCGACCCTGTGCGGACGCGCCCAGCAGCGAGAGCAGATCCGGGTGCGCGTACGGGGCCAGCGCCCGCACATCGGCGAGGAGTTCGGTGAGGGCGGTCCCCAGGGCCTCGTGCGCGGCCCGGTAGGCGCCCTCGGCCGAGCCGACCGCTTCGATCGCGGCGGCGGCGGCCTTGCG
>JAFMQT010000124.1:0-328 GCA_017354515.1 Nocardia sp.
CCAATCGGCGTCGGAGTCGACCAAACCCTGGAGCAGACGGCAGAATTCGGTGAACATCTCCTCGATCACACCCTCGGGCATGGCATCTCGGCGGGCATCCCAATTCACCAGCAGTCCCCCGGCCAGATCGACCGACTGGGCATCGAGATCCACCTGCGGCCCCTGGGAGATGATCCACGCCGGTTCGCCGAACAACCGGGTCACGCTGTCGGAGAACAGCTCCCCGAGATCGAGGCCGGAGGTGAACACCACCGACGGGGTGACCGGGGCGCCGCGCACCCGGCCCAGATCGCGCAGTACATCCAGGCCCTCATAGGTGGAATGCACA
>JAFMQT010000124.1:338-10020 GCA_017354515.1 Nocardia sp.
CTGCAGGCGTTTGGCGCGGTCGAGTGCGGATTCGGTCCGGGTGGCGTCGATGTCGACCAGCACCGAATTGGTGAAGTCGCCGACCACGCGATCGATGTCGTCGTGGAACGGTTCGCGGTCGAACAGTGGAACGTTCAGCAGGAATCGCTGATGCGCCGACCAGCGCGCGACCACCTCGGAGAACACCGTGGCCAGGGTGACCGCGGGGGTTACGCCGTGCCCGTGTGCCAGTTTGTTCAGCTGGGCCTTGGCCTCGGGGGTGAACCAGTGATGCAGCCGGATGCTGCGGGCCGGGTCGGTGCGTTCGGACTCGGCGAGAACCGGTAGCGCGGCAATATCGGGCAGCTGCCGCAGGCGCTCCGCCCACCAGGCTTTGGCGGACGAATTGTCCACCGCAGCAGCCTGTTTGGCAGCGATATACTCGCGGAAGGTGTAGCCGATCGGATCGGTGAGTTCGGCGTCGGTGTCGTAGAGTTCGGCCAGATCGTCGAGGATGCGCCGATAGCTCTGGGCATCGCCGGCGAGCATGTCGACATCGACGTGCAGGCGATGGTTGCCGCCGGGCAGCTGGGTCAGGGTGATATCGATGACCTCACCGGCCTCGACATCCATGCGCTGATGGCTCTTGTCCTGTCGCAGCCGCTCGAGATCCGGGGCCGGATCCGCCGAACCGGTCAGGTCCACCGACCGGAACGCCGGTTTCACCGGTTCGGGCAGCACCCGCTGAGTTCCGCTGTCGGTGAACTGCACGCGCAGCTGCGGATGCCGCCGGACGAGCCGCCCGACCGCGCATCCCATTCGCTCGGATTCCAGTCCGCGGCCGTCGAATTCGGCGTAGAGGTGGGCGGCGACACCACCGAGCCGCTGATCTTGGCGGCGGCCGACCCAGTAGGCGTGCTGCATGGTCGCGAGCGCGAATTCCTCACCGTCGACCCCGGTGAAGTCCGGAGAGGCCGCGTCCGGAGCCGGCGGCCGCGCCGCGCCCAGCAGTTCGGCCCACGCGGCGATGGTCGGCCGCAGCGCGAGTTCGGAACTGCGCACCTCGTGCCCCTGTTTGCGCCAGCCGGAGGCCAGGCGCATGAGCTTCATCGAATGCATTCCGAGGCCGACGAGGTCATCGTCGAAGCCGATCGACGCGGAGTCGATACCCAGCTCCCCCGCCACGATGTCGCGCACGTCAGCCTTGCTGAGCATCAGCCAAACTCCTCACCGGCCGGATCCGGGCCGCATCGCTATCCCAAACTAGCCATCCAAAACTAGGGTTGCCTAACCTTAGTGAATCGTAACGCATTGCCCGCTTCTTTCATCAAGGTGTGGTTTGGCTAACCTAATTAAGTTACCCTAACTGCATGGGTAAGGGCATCAACGGCATCGTCCTCAAGGCCTTCCGCGCCGAGGATTATCAGCTGACAGTCACCTCGACCGAGCGAGTCGACGACAATTTCGTCCGCATCGGTTGCACGGGCGGCGGCCTGCTCACCGACCACCCGGTCCACCCCACGCAGTGGATCCGCATGTGGTTCCCGCAGCAGGACGGATCCCTCATTCAACGCGGCTACACTCTGGTCGACCCCGATCCCGACAGCGACAGCTTCGATCTCGAATTCGTCCTGCACGACGGCCCGGCCTCGAAGTGGGCCGAGAACGCAGCCGTCGGCGACGTCATCGAGGCGACCGTGCTGGGATCGAAATTCGCTCTCCCGGAAAAGAATCCGTCGGAGTACGTGATCTTCGGCGACAGTGCGTCGCTGCCGGCGATCAACTCCCTGCTCGACGCCATCGGCGACACTCCCGCCCGCGTCTGGCTGGAATGGCAGCACGAGGCCGAGCGCGGCTACCAGGTCCGCACCGGACCACGCACCGAGCTCACCTGGGTCGAGCGCCGCAACTACGGCCAGCTCATGCGTCAAGCCGCCGAATCGCTCAGCTGCGCCCCCAACGCCTTCGCCTGGGCCGCCTGCGACGCCGCCACCACCCGCGCCATCACCAAATCCCTGCGCAGCAAACTCCCCAAGGAAAATATCGCCGCGCGCGGTTACTGGCGCTGAATCGATGAGCGCTGACCGGGATCAGGCCGAGACCAGGTGCCAGCCGGTGGCGCGGGAACGCTCGTTCCAGAACGAGGCGTAGCGGCCTGCCCGCGCCAGGAGTTCGGCGTGGGTGCCCTGCTCGACGATCGTGCCGTCTTCGACGAACAGGATCTGGTCGGCGTGCGCGATGGTCGCCAGCCGGTGCGCCACCACGACGACCGTTTTGTCTCGGGTCAGCTCGTGGATGCCCCGGACGACGGCGGCCTCGCTGTGCGGGTCGAGGGCGCTGGTGGCCTCGTCCAACAGCACGATCGGGGCGTCCTTCAGTAGCGCCCGGGCGATCGAAACACGTTGCCGCTCACCACCGGACAGTGCCGCACCGCCCTCACCGACGATCGAATCCCAGCCGTCGGGCAGGTGGTCGACGACCTCGTCCACGCGGGCGATCTCCGCGGCCCGGCGCACCTGCTCATCGGTGGCGTCCGGATCACCCACCCGGATATTGGCGGTGACGGTGTCGTTGAACAGGTAGACATCCTGGAAGACCAGCGCCACCTGCCGCAGCAGCGTCTCCGAAGGCTGGCGGCGCACATCGTGGCCGCCGACGGTGATGCTGCCCGAACCCACGTCGTAGAAGCGCGAGGCCAGTTTCAGCAGAGTCGTCTTGCCGCCACCGGACGGGCCGACGATCGCGGTGGTGGTACCGGCCGGCACCGTGAACGACACCCCGTCGATCACGGTGTCGCCGTCGCGGTAGCCGAATTCGACAGTGTCGAAGACGATCTCGGGCGCATCCGGCGTCACCGGCTCGGTGGCCTCGGGGAGATCGTGTTCGGCGAGGAAGTCGCTGATCTTGTCCGCGGCCTCGCCCGCGCCGCGAATGGCGGTGCTCAGTTGGGCGGCGCGGTTGATCGGTTCGATGAACCGGGAACTCACCGCGATCAGCGCGATCGCCGCCGGCACCGCCAGACCACCGCCGGTCGTCCGGGCGACCAGCACCGACACCAGGATCAGGAAGACGATCTGCACGCACAGCGCGAAGATCATCAGCCCGGGCACACTGGCCACCATCATGCGGGTGGAGGCGCGGCGCTGCTCGGACAGTGCAGCGGTCAAGGCACGGTTCCCGGATCCGATCGCACCGAACGCGCGCAGTACCGGCTGCGCCTGGGAGAACTCGACCACCCGCGAATTGGCCTCGGCCGCAGCGGCGTCGAGCCTACGGTCCGCGCCGGAATAGCTGTTATTGGCCCAGCGGCTCACCAGCAGCAGCACCGGCAGACTGATCAGCATCACTAGTGCGACCCGCCAATCGATGAACAGCACCCCGATCGCCACCCCGAGGGGTACCAGGGCGGCGGTCGCCACCGTCGCGAACAGCGAGGTGACCACATTGAGGATGTCGCGAACCCCGCCGACCACGATCCGCGAGATGGACCCGGAGTCGGCGGTCGCGAACCAGCCCAGCGGCAGCGTACTCAGATGGTCACCGAGCCGGGTCTGCACATCGCGCAGCATTCCGACACCGATGCGCAGCGCCACCACCATCTGCCGGTAGGAGCAGATCGAGGCCGCCACCACGGCCACCGCCAGCCAGCCCGTCCACCGCCAGGCGCGACCGTAGTCGCCGTCGAAAAGCCCCTGCAGCACGGGAATCAGCAGCAGGTACGCCGCGATCTGACCGAGCGCGCAGGCCGCGATCAACGCCAGATACAGCGGCACGTGCCGGCGCTGTTCGTCCGGGATCAAAGACAGGACCTTGGTGAACATCAGCGAGCCCCTTCCATGTCCGTGGCAGCTACCGCGTCGGCAGCTCCGGCGCCCGCCGCGGCGATGATTCCGGCCGCGGCCTGGTTCTGCTCCCATAGGCGTTGATACAGTCCCCCGGCCCTCGACAGCGTCGCGTGATCACCGGACTCGGCGATCACGCCCTGATCGAGCACCAGAACTCGGTCCACCCCGGTGATGGTGTGCAACCGGTGCGCGATGACCAGCACGGTGCGTCCGGCGACCAGCCGCGCCAGCGCGTCCTGCACCGCCGCCTCGGATTCGGGGTCGGCGAAGGCGGTGGCCTCGTCCAGCACCAGCACCGGGGTGTCGGCCAGCAGCGTGCGCGCGATCGAAAGCCGTTGCGCCTCACCGCCGGACAGCACCGCGTCGACGCCGATCTCGGAGTCGTAACCGCGCGGCAATTCGATGATCCGGTCATGGATCCGGGCGGCACGCGCGACCCGCTCGATATCGGCGGCATCGGCCTCCGGCCGGGCCAGGGCGATATTGTCGCGGACGGTGCCGCGAATCATGCGCACATCCTGCAGCACGAATCCCACTGTGCGGTACAGCTCTTCGGTGGAATATTCGCGTATATCCCGGCCGTCGATGGTGATCCGCCCGGAGGTGACATCGTAGAAACGCGGCAGCAGGCACGCGAGCGTGGACTTACCCGAACCGCTGGGGCCGACCAAGGCGGTGATGGTGCCGGGCGCGAGTTCGATATCGACCCCGCGCAGCACCTGCCGGTCCTTGCGATATCCGAATCCGACCCGCTCGAACCGCACCAGGCGACCGGTCCCGGATTCGCCCGGGGCACCGGGCGATTTCGCGGCCACCAGTTCCGGGGTCCGCTGCAGTCGGTGCAGCCGCGCCGCCGCGGCCGTCCCCTCGCGCAGCGCCTGACCGCCGAATCCGATTCCCAGCAAAGCACTTCCGAGCCCGATACCCAGCAGCAGGAACGGCAGCACATCGACCGCGTCCATCCAGCCCAGCTGCACGAAGCCCACCCCGGCCACCAGGACCACCAGCATCAGAAACGCCGGTGTGAGCAGAATGTCCGACAGCGCCTGGGTTCTCGCGATCCGGGTCTTCCAATCGAACAGACTGTCGGCCGTGTCGTCCACGGCTCGCTGGAAGGTGCTGTGCGCCCTGCGCGCCCGGCCGAACGCCCGCACCACCTGGATTCCGTCGACGAATTCGATGATCGCCTGCTCGATCCGGCGCTCGCTGGCATTGAAGACCTCGAGCCGAGCGTTGTGCCGCTCGGCCATCATGGCCCCCAGGGCCCGGGCGTAGCCGACCAGCGGAATCAGCAGGATGAGCGTGAGGCGCCAGTCGACGACGAACAGGTAGATCAGCCCGGCCACCTGTACCGTCACCGCGCCCACGAATTCCAGGCGGGCGTGCGCGACCAGATAGTGCAGCGCCTCCACATCGTCCTGCAGGAAGCGTTTGACCTCACCGGAGCTACGGTCGGTGAACCAGCCCAGCGGCACCCGGGTCAGCTTGTCCGCCAGCGCCCGGCGCAGCCCGTACTGGAATGCGGCGTCGAGCAGGTGGGTCCACACCAGTGCCGCGGCCTGCAGCAGACCACGAATCACCAGCACGATCACGGCCACGATGACCAGCGTCCACACCTTGTGCGTATCGGTCGTCTCGGACAGCAGTTCCCGGCAGGCCTCGACGATGAGAATGAACGGCAGCACCGCGCATACCGAGGACAGGGCCACCACCAGACTGGCCTTGGCGAGCGGGCCGCCGACCGGTTTCAGAACCTGCTTCGCCTCGCGCCCTTCGGCTTTGCGCTGCATTTTGAGCGCGACCTTATCCGGTGCCAGTTCCGCACCGGCGGCCGCCGGGGTCGATTCGGTCATCACCCCTGCCTTCCTGTCCACGTCGTCGACTGATCGGTCATCGGGTCTCGTTTCGGCACCGCGTCGTGTCCGCACCGTGCCGCGACAGTCGCGAGATCGGAGAGTGCGCGCTGCCAGGTCCGCGTACGGGCGTCCACCGCGCTCGCGTCCAGCACCGCGGTGTTGAAATCCAGATGCGCGACCAGCGACGGCCGCGAATCCCGCAGTACCACGGCGGTATTGACATCGATGGTGAACCGCAGCGGCAGCTCCGGATGCACCGCGATGCCGAATTCGTCGCTGAGATCGGTCAGCGGCGCCGGCGCCCACGGACCGTCGCCGAAGTTCAGCACATCGAATCGGCCCAAGTGATTGAGCCGGATCTGACCACGTGCGACCGGCGTCCGCTCGCCCACCGGGGCGGGCGTCGCCGCGGTCCAGGTGTCGAGTTCGGCGGCCGGGATCAGAACCGTCTCCTCGACGGTGAACCATCCGACTCGGCGGCTCCGGTCGTCGGGTGCGCGGCCGTGCGATTCGCGGGTCACCGCCACCACGCCGCTGTCGCCGGCGGTGTCTGCGACCAGGCGCGCACAGGTCATGAGCAGCAGATCCTCGAGTGCCGCACCGGTTTCCGAGCATTGTCGCAGCAGGTCGGCGGTGCGTTCGGGGCCCAGATCCACCAGGCGCTGAACGGAATCGCCCGCGCGATCGGTCATCGGGTCGGTGTGCCGGTCACCAAGTGCGACGCCCACCGTCCGCGGCACCTCGGCGCATGGTCGCGAGTCCGCCTCGGCCGGCGCCTCATTGAGAAGGGGCCGGCCGGCTTCCAGATTCCGCAGATCGTCGGCCAGAATCAGCCACGACACCACATCGACCGCGAGATGGTGAATCGACAGCAGCAGCCGCGGTCGCGGTCCCGGGAGAACGGTGGCGGCGACCATCCGTCCGGCGTCCGGATCCAGTCGCCGGACAGTGTCCTCGAGATACCGTGTGGCACTGAGAGACCTTGTGGCACTGCCGGTTCGGGCCCGATCGGAGGCAGCGTCCTCACCGACGACCAGCGTATCGGCGATACCGCAGCGCTCCCCGACGATCAGCACCCGACGCCCGTCCGGTCCGGTGGCCGGCCGGGAGCGCAGCGCGGGATGTGCGGTGGCCAGTTCCTCCAGGCGCGCCACCACCGAGTCCGCGGTCGCATCCGCCGGTAGCGAAAGTACCTGGGACTGAGCCAGATACCGGTAGCCGCCGTAACCGAGGATCTCGTGTGCCAGCGGTGTCAGCGGCAGCGCGGTCCCCGGACCGGCCACCGGCGCCGCCGGCGTGTCCGGCTCGTCGACCGGATTGTCCAGGCGGTGCGCCAGATCCCGCAGATCCGCCGCCGCCGGCACCGCCCGCGCCGAGATCCGGAATCCGCGGCCTCGCAGCCGCGACACCAGGTCGATCACACCGATGCTGTCGATTCCCAGATCGATCAGACTGTCCAGAATTCCGATCCGCTGCTGGGCGCCGGCACTCATCTCCGCCATCACCGACAACAGTGTCCGCTCGGTGTCGGTGGCGGGTTCGGCCGCCGCCCCGGTGGCGACCGGCCGGGCCAGTAGTGCGGTGGCGGCGTGTCCGTCGAGTTTGCCGTTGCGATTGAGCGGCAGCTCGTCCACGGCTACGATCCGGGTCGGCACCAGGAACTGCGGTAACCGCCGCGCCAATTCCGAGCGGATCTCACCGACCGGACGATCGCCGACGATCAGCGCGCCCAGGCGCATGCGGCCGTTATCGGCGAAGGCCAGTGCCGCCGCCTGCCGCACCCCGTCGAGTTCGCGCAGCACCACACTGACCTCATCGGGTTCGACGCGGTAGCCGTTGATCTTGACCTGACTGTCGATCCGCCCCTCGTAGGCGAGGGTGCCGTCATCGGAGCGGCGCACCAGATCACCTGTGCGATACCGTCGTTCACCGTTCGCGGCGGCGACGAACGCACCTGCCGTGGCACTCGGCCGGCGCAGATATCCGAGCGCGAGCTGCGGCCCGGCCAGATACAGCTCACCCTGACCGCCCGGCGGCACCGGCCGTAACCGGTGATCGAGCACCTGCGCGCTCATGCCGTCGAACGGATATCCGATGGTCGGATAGGCATGGTCGTGGACATCGGCCAGCAGCGCTTCGACCGTGGTTTCGGTCGGGCCGTAGAAGTTGATCACGCGGGTGGACGGCAATGCCCGTAGCCGCCGCCAGGTATCGGGGCTGATCGCCTCGCCGCCGAGCGCCAGCACCGCCAGCGGGCAGCTCTGCACCCCCTGCTCGGTGCGTAGCAGTCCCGCCGCGATCAACCGGTTCAGCATCGATGGCGAGGTGTCGAAGATATCGATGCCGAATTCGTCGACGGCGGCGACGATCCGCTCGGCATCGGTGCGCACCTCATCTCCCAACATGACGACGGTGTGCCCGCTGAGCAGCGCAACCGTCGGCTGCCAGGCGGCATCGAACCCGGTCGACCAGCCGTGTCCGATCCGCAGCGGGCGGCCCGCGGCGGCCGCTGCCGGCGCGAAGATGCGGCGTTCGTGATTACCCCAATGGTTGAGCACCGCCCGATCCGGGACCGCCACCCCCTTGGGTCGCCCGGTGGTTCCGGAGGTGAACACCACGTAGAAGGGGGCCAGGCTTCGAGACTCGGACTCGCCGCGATCGGCGCCGACCGGCTGTTCGGATGTCGTGGTGGGACAATCGACTTCGAGGTGCCCGTTGCCGTCGGTCACACCGTGCACGACCGCGATATCCTGCCCGCGGACCTGAGCGATCACCTCCGCGTGACCGGAGTCGGCGAGGACGATCCGCGCCCCGCTGACGCGCAGCAGGTACGCCACTCGATCGGCCGGGGTGGCGGGGTCGACATGCACACAGCACGCGCCGATGTGCCCGATAGCGAAGGGCGCGTGCAGAACTCGCCGATCACGCGGCAGCATCACCGCGACCGCGTCCCCCGGACCCACCCCGGCCGCGCGCAGCTCATCGGCCAATCTCCTGACCGCCGAACCGAATTCGGCGAAGGTGTGATCGCCGGCGGCGTCGATCACCGCGATCTGCCCGGCCGCGGTGTCGGCGGCGGCCAGCAGCGCGCCCGGTACCGTCTCGAACTCCGGCGCGGCGGCAGCCGCGGAGGTCAGTTCGGCGGGTTCATCGCCGAGCAACACGTCGATATCGCAGCAGCGGGCGGCGGCGGTGATCCGCTCCGCTACCGCGAGCATGCGCCGCGCCATCCGGTCCGGGTCGAAGATCGGCACCTGGTCCGGCCGGGTCTCGACACGGCAGATCAACTCACCGCGGTCGAGAACCGGGACCACCGCGAGCGGATAGTGACTCGGTGAATCCACCCGCCGCACGGTCATGGCGGCCCCGCGGCCCAGCGGCATCGGCGCGGTCACATCCCCGGTCGGGGAGTTCTCGAATACCAGCAGCGTGTCGAACAACTGCCCGGCCCCGGCGTGGCGGGTGATCTCGGCGATGCCGAGGTACTCGTGTGAGCGCAGTCGTGCGACCGTGCGCTGCAGTAGCGCCCCGACCTCGGCGGGGCTGCGATCATCCAGGCGTACCCGCACCGGAATCGTGGTCACCAGCGCGCCGACCAGCCGGTCGGAATTCGGCAGTGCGGCGTCCCGGCCCGAGGTGGTCTGCCCGAACACCACATCGTCGCGTCCGGTGAGCCCGGAAAGTATTCGCCCCCAAGCCAATTGGAGGACGGTGTTGAGAGTCAGGCCCTTCGATCGGGCCCAGGCGATCAGCGCGTCGGTGGCCGCCGCGTCCAACCGCGCCTCCCCGACGGTCGGCATATCGACATCCGAGGGCGCCGGCGGGCCGATCATCGGCATCGGCGTCAGACCGTCCAGGGCCTGCGCCCAGGCCCGCCCCGAGGCCTCGGCGTCCCGGGTGGCCAGCCAGGCGGCGTGTTCGCGCAGCGGCGGGGCCGGCTCCAGGGTCGCGCCCGCACCGCTGTGCAGGGCGATCAGATCGGCCAGCAGCAGCGGGATGGAC
>JAFMQT010000125.1 GCA_017354515.1 Nocardia sp.
ATCCTGTGCCGCCTGTTTGGTGATCGGATTCTTACCGGTCTTGACGTCGACGATCACGAAGCGGCCCAGTGCGTCTCGCTCCACCCGGTCCACGCGTCCGGTGATGCGGACCGGCACCTCGCCCGGATTCGCCGGCGGCAGTACACAGTCGACTTGAACCTCGACCCCAACCTCGGTCAGTTCGGCGCGGGTGGTGCGCAACCAGGTCAGGAAGGTGTCGACCATCGCCTCGGTGCGTCGCAGTTCCAGCCGCGAATGCCAGCTGTGGGGGCCGTCCTCGCCGGCGTCGGGATCGATGGCCTGCCAGGCCCGCAGCAGCGCGGCCTTGACCTGATCCTCACCGACCTGTCCGGCCAGCGCCTGAACCAGGGTGTGCACCAGCGTGCCTTTGATCGCGTGTGGATCGTCGCCATCACTGCCGCCGTGCCGTTCCAGAGCCCAGCGCAGCGGGCAGGTGCGCAGCATTTCCACCGTGGACGGCGATAACTTGACCGGCCCGTCGCCGTCGGACCACAGCGCGAATTCGGTACTGGGACCGTCCAATCCGTACCACTCGTCCGGATGCGCTCCGCGCACTCCGGCGTGCGCCAGCCGCGCCAATTGGGTGGCGGCGCGCTCGCGGCGGGCCGGTTCGGCGGCGTGATCGCACACCACACCGCGCAATTCGGCGATCAGGGTCTGCGCGGCCAGCGCTCGGCCGGGGTCGGCGGGGGCCGGAATGTGCCCGGCCGCACCGGGTTCGGCCTCCGGATCGAGTTCGGCCAGGAACCGGGAGGGCACCAGATCCCGGTCACCGGAGACCGATTCGACGGCCGTGATCAGCAGGCTGCGGCGGGCCCTGCTGCACGCCAGCAGCAGCAGGCGGCGCTCCTCGGCCAGAATCGGCGCCGACCGGCTCACCTGTTCACCGGGTTCGGCGACACCACCGGCCAGGTCGACCAATTCCTCGACACCGAGCAGGGTTCCGCGCGAGCGCAGATTCGGCCAGACGCCTTCCTGCACACCGGCGACGGCCACCACATCCCACTCCCGGCCTGCCGCGGCGTGCGCACTGACGATGGCCACCGCATCACCGGGATCGGTGAGCGGCGCCGAATCGTGGTTCAACTCCAGCTGTTGCAGATAGTCGACGAACCCCTCGGCCGAGGCGCCGGGCAGCCGGTCGACGTAGGCGGCCGCGGCGTCGAACAGACCGACGGCGGCGTCCAGATCCCGATCCGCTTGTACCGCACCGGAACCGCCGCGTTCGGATTGTGCGACCCACCGCTTCTCCAGCCGCGAGGAGGTCCACAACGACCACAGCACATCCTCGACGCCGGCGCCGCGGCGCAGCGCCCGGCGCGCGCGGTCGACGGATCGGAGCACTCGCACCAGCGGCATCGCCTCGACCTCGGTGAGCCGGTCCAGGATTTCGCGATCGGCGACGCCGACGATCAGATCGCGCAGCACTACCGCCGACGAACGATCCAGATCCGCCGGCGTCGAGGGCGAATCCTGTTCGGCCCCGGATACTTCCGCATCCTCGCTGGGTTCGGAATCCGTCCCGACGTCCAGCGTCGTTCCGGCTTCCAGCAGGGCGCGGCGAATACCTCGGCGCAGCCGGCGCAGGCTGATCTGATCCGCTCCGCCGAGCGGACCTAGCAGCAGGTCGAGGGCATCGTCGGCGGTGAACAGTTCCGAACGCGACCGTTCCAGTACCAGCAGCGCACGCATCGCCTGCAACATCCACATCGCCCCCCGCCGGCGGGCCAGCGGCAGATCCGGCGGCGACCGCAGCACCGGCACCCCGGCGGCGGTGAGCGCGCGCCGCAACGGTCCCAGCGACAGCGGCACCGATCTCACGATCACCGCCATCGCCGACCACGGCACCTGGGCGGTCAGATGTGCGCGGCGCAGCTGATCGGCGATCAGGGCGGCTTCCTTGGCGGGTGTGGTGAGCACCCGCACCCGGACCTGGCCGTCCACGGCGGGATCGGCGAGGCCGCGCGGACCCATCCTCCGGTCGAAACGGTGCAGTGAGTGCCCGGGCATGCGGCCGGCGATGCGCGCCACCACATCATGGACCGCCGGTGCGCAGCGATGATCGCGGTGCAGCACGATCCGTCGGTCCGGCGAGGCGTCGGGTTCGAGTACGAATCGCGGATCGGCGCCACGGAATCCGAAGATCGCCTGGTCCGGATCGCCAGCGATGACGGTCACCGCCGGGCCCGCTCCGATCGCCCGGACCAGTTGCGCGGCAAGCGGATCCAGATGTTGCGCGTCGTCTACGAGCAGGGTGTGGATCCGTTCGCGTTCGGCGTCGAGCAGTTCGGGATCGGCGATCAGCACATCCAGAGCGGCGCCGACGAGTTCGGCCGCGTCCAGGGCGGGCGCACTGGCCTCGGGTGCGGCCACCCCGACCGACCAGCGCAGCAGCATGGACTGTTCGTACCGCTGGGCGAAGGCCCCGGCGGCCTCCCATTCCTCCCGATCGTGCAACCGGCCCAGCGCGATCAGATCCTCCGGGCCCAGATCGCGTTCGGTGCCACGCAACATCAGATCGCGCAGTTGTTCGGCAAAACCGTGTGTGCCCAGGGCCGCGTGCAGGCGCGCCGGCCAGTACTCGGAACTTCCGGCGGCCCTCATGTCGGCGAGTTCGCCGCGCAGCATTTCGCGCAGCACCACATCCTGTTCCGCGCCGGTCAGCAGACGCGGTGGCGGATTGCCGCGAGCCGCAGCGTGGGCGCGCACGATCGAGAAGGCATAGGAGTGCACGGTGCGGACCGTCGGTTCGCGGCTCACACCGGAGGCCGATGCCGGGCCGAAGGCCACCGCCTGGGCGGCCAGCGCGGTGCGCACGCGGACGGCGGCTTGTTTGGAATGAGTCAGGATCAGGACCGATTCCGGATTCGCGCCGGCGGCGATCCTATCGGCCGCGAGATCGGTGAGCAGGGCGGTTTTCCCGGTTCCGGGGCCGCCCAGCACCTGCCAGGGCAGCCAGCCGCGATCGACCCCGCTGCCGCCCGCGAACAGTGTTCGGACATCGGCGCCCCATTCGCGCGGCCGCGGTGCGGTCTCCCCACGGCGCACAAGTCGCACCGAGCTATCTGATCGCATCACAGCGGTTATTTCAACAGACACAGCCGACAGTCGGGAGAATGAGCGATGTGCATGAAGCAATCCACCGGTTCGGCCCCGCCGACGGCCCACTCATCCTGGCCCTGCACGGACTGACCGGCCACGGCCGGCGCTGGGCGGACCTGGCCGACAACCATCTCCCCGAGGCCCGCGTCATCGCCCCCGACCTGCGCGGACACGGCCGGGCGAGTGCGCTGCCGCCGTGGACCTATGAGCGGATCATCGACGACCTGGTCGAACTGCTCACCGAACCCGCGGTGGTCCTGGCCCATTCGTTCGGCGCCGCGGTGGCCGTCCAGCTCGCCCACCGGTGCCCGGATCTGGTGCGGGCCCTGGTCCTGCTCGATCCGGCGATCGGGCTGGATCCGCAACTGGTCGGCGACATCGCCGAAGCCGGACTCGCCCGCCCCGATTACGCCGATATCGCCGAGGCCCGCCGCGACAAACTGGAGACCGCGTGGGCCGATGTGGACCCCGCCCTGCTCGAGGCCGAACTCGCCGAACACCTGGTCAGTACCCCCGAGGGCCGGGTGCGGTGGCGCACGCACCTGCCCGCCGTCACTTCCTTCTGGGGGCAACTGGCACGCGCGCTGGTGCTGCCGCCGCCACAGATCCCGGTCGTCCTGGTCAAGGCGGGTAAGGCCCCCTTCGTCACCCCGGCCCACGAGGCCGCGTTCGCCACCCTGCCCTCGTTCACCCGCCACGAATTCGACTGCGACCACATGGTCGCCCAGGCCCGGCCCGCCGACACCGCCGACGTCGTGCGCTCGGTGCTGTAATGCCCACCTCCGACGCCGAGATCGAGCGGGTGCGCGAACTGGTCGCGTCCATTCCGCCGGGCAGGGTCGCCACCTACGGCGATATCGCCGGTGCGGCCGGACTGTCCACACCGCGCACGGTCGGCTGGATTATGCGCACCGATGCCGCGGATCTACCCTGGCATCGGGTGCTGCGCGCCGACGGCACCCCGGCGTCGCATCTCGCGCGGCGACAGTTGGCCAGGTTGGTCGAGGAGGGCTGTCCGCTGCGGGGAGATCGGGTCGATATGACCGTGGCACGGCACCGATTCGGCTCACAGTCCGGCGAATCGTAAGTGAGCGGTGTGCGAGCCGCCGGTCTCCGAGCTCGCATTACGATCGGACCATGACCACCCGACCCGGTAGGCCACAGTGACAACCGTCGACGCCATCGTGCTGGCCGGTGGGCGCGCCACCCGGATGGGCGGGGTGGACAAACCGGCGATCACCGTCGGCGACCGCAGCATGCTCGAGGTGGCCCTCGACGCGGTGGCCGGCTGCGCGCGCACCGTCGTGGTCGGTCCACATCGCGCCGGACTGCCTGCGGAAATCCGGCAGGTCCAAGAGATTCCGGCCGGCTCGGGCCCGGTGGCGGGGCTCGCGCGCGGGCTCGAAACGCTCGCCGAATACGATTTCCCCGCCGATCTGGTGGTGGTCCTGGCGGCCGACATGCCCTTCCTAACCGCAGCGGCGATCGGTGAATTGATCTCCCGCGCAATGCTTTCCGACACCGATGCGGTCTTCGCCACCGATAACGACGGGCGGCCACAGTATCTGGTCGGGGTCTGGCGGCATGCGGCCCTGGTCACCGCACTGCGACAGTTGGATTCGGTGAACAACCAGCCGATGAAGGCCCTCATCCCCGCCGACGCCGTGACGGTCCCGATCGCCGGAATCATCGACTGCGACACCCCTGAACAGGTGCGCGCCGCCCGGTCCGCAGTGCCCCCACTTCCGCTCGATCGAGCCCGCGCCATCCTGCACACCGACATCACCCGGCTGCCGGTCCACCAGGCACGACTCGCCGATGCGCGCGGGGCCGCACTGGCCGAACCACTCACCGCCGCCGAAGCCCTCCCGCGATTCGACGTCTCGGCCATGGACGGTTACGCGATCGCCGGCCCCGGCCCCTGGCGGCTGCGCCACGACATCGGATTCGCGGGCGGACAACGCCCGTCCGGTCTGCTCGCGGGTGAGGCGGTCCGCATCGCCACCGGGGCGCACATCCCCGACGGCACCGACACCGTGATCCGCGACGAATTCGTCCGCCTCGACGACGATATGCTGCATCGACTTCCGGATTCCCCGATCCGCGACGACGTCCGGCGCCGGGGCGAGGATTGGGATATCGGGGCCGTCCTCGCCCCCGAGGCAACACCGGTGACCCCCGCGCTGATCTCGGTGGCCGCGTCCGCCGAGGTCGTCACCGCGCCAGTGCGCGGGCCGGTGCGGGCGCGAATCATCATGACCGGCGACGAGATTCGCGCCTCCGGACCGCTGCACAGCGGTCAGACCCGTGACACGGTGGGACCGATTCTCCCGGATCTGCTGTCCCGGCACGGCATCCGATCAACCGACCGAGTCCATTTGCGGGACACCGCGAACGGATTCGACGACGTCCTGGCCGCCGCGACCGACGACGATCTGCTGGTGGTTGTGGGCGCGACCGGTGGTGGCGCCGCCGACCAACTACGCTCGGCCCTGGATCGAGCGAGTGCGCGAATCCTGGTGCACCGCCTACGATTACGTCCTGGCGGATCCACGGTTGTTGCCCAACTACCCGACGGCCCCGTGGTCGCAGGTCTGCCCGGAAACCCGTTCGCCGCGGTAGCCACCCTGTGGGCGATAGCCCCGGCCATCGTGACCGGCCTGACTGGGCGATCCCCCACCCGCACCCTCACCGCACCGCTACACAATGCCGACAAGATCTCCGGCCCGGTTCCGCGAATCACCACCGCACGAGCCTGTGAGGGGGGCTGGGTGGGCGATCCGAACATCCGAACCGCCCACCTCGCCGGACTCCTCGACCGCGACGCGCTGGTGATCGTTCCCGCCGACGCCAGCGACGGCGCCCTGGTCGAATACCTACCACTTCCGGGCTGATCCTTAAATTCAGATTATATTCTGATACCATGAACTCATGAGCTTGACGGCAGATGACCACGTGACGTTCTCTGACCTGTCGCGGCACCCCAAAGAGGTTGCCGAACGCGCCACCCGCCTGGGACGAGTCCGGGTCACGCATCGGGATGCGGTCGACTTCTACCTGACCGCCGCAGACAAACAGGACCTGCGCGACGAGTCGTTGTCAGCTGCCTCGAAATTGTTCCTCGCCCTGTTGAAGCACGACCCCGCAGCCGAGACTCTTCACAGGGTGATGCCGGACGTCTTTCCGTGGGTACGACACCTGTCGGATGATGAGATCCGGGAGTTCACAGTGGAATTGGTCGCAGCCCTGTCGGATGCGGCCGAACTCGAAGCCGACCTCGCCGTTCGGGAGACCTTGGCCGGTTGGAGGGCAACAGCACGAATCAAAGCCGATCCTGCCGGATACCGAGAAGCGACGACCGCCACCGAAGGTGATTTCGGTCCTGTGGACGTCATCGCATGAGCCCAAAACGCGGTGATCGAGTAACGGTGCCCGCAGCCGATGATAAGTGGGAGTTGAAATTCGGAACGACCGACGCGGTACGAGGATGGGAGGAGCTCTGCCGACTTGCTCTGCCCAACGCCCGCCGATGCTTCGAGTCTGTCCGAGAGGATCCACGGTCACGCGCAAATCCTGATCGGCAGCACCGCCTTCGCGGAGAACTCGGGACCCACCGTCACAATGGCGCAGACCTCGAACAGTGGGAATACGAGGTGACGAGCGCCGGCCGGGTTCGATATATCATCGACGATGCCAATCGAACTGTCTGGTTGGTCTACGCCTCACCTCGCCATCCTAAAGACACCGACCGCTGAGAGGCCGATCAGATGGCGGCTCACCTGCTCATATATGAGGCTGCATCAACTGGTTGATCATTTCCTGGAGCATTTCCGCGTCAGTCAGGTCACGCAGTACACGGTCAGCTCCGACCAGCTTCTCCACCGGAGTCCCACCAGCAGCGACGGCAATAATGCGGGCGCCGCCCAGGAAGGCGGTCTCGATGTCGCCGGGGCTGTCTCCGATCAGAACTGTGTTGTGCCGGGCGAATTCGGCCGAATAGCGGGTTGGCGGCTCGAGATTGCGCGATCGGAACCAGTCCGGGTCTGTATCCGTCGTCGTCGCCGTAGGCTCCGATGTCGAGATCGAGATAGGTGTCGAGACCGAATGTTTCGAGCTTGATGATACGCGATACCGCTCGCGTATTCCCGGTCAGCACAGACTGATACAGATCAGGAACGGGTGCGAGGAACGCCAACACCTCTGCTGCGCCGGGCAGGCCCCGCCCCCGTTGCCGAAGTTCGTCCCGCCGGGTGACGTACGCCGCCGCCAGAGAATCGGCGAAGCACGTAAACGGCGGCGGATGCCGAATCCCGTGCAGTTCGGCGGTTGCCGCGTAGATGTCCGGCTCGGTTCGACCGGTGATATGCGGCATCTGCTCGAGGGTATGTCCGGTGACGTGCTCGAATGCGGCTGCGAACGCTTCGCGGCCGACGCCACGGGTCTCAATGAGGGTGTGGTCGATATCCCAGAGCACCAGCACCGCGGCACCGCCGCTTCGCGCGAATTCCATGTGAACCGGCGCCTCCAGTCCCTTACTCTGAGCCCTATGGCAACCCCGCCACGACTGAGCCACGATATCGGCGCTCGCATCCGCATGCACCGCGAACGGAGGGGCCGAACTCAGGTCGTGACCGCAGGTTTGGCCGGCATCACCGCCGATTATCTAGGACAGGTCGAGCGCGGTCGTAAGACTCCGAGCGCGGGTGTGCTACGCGCCCTCGCAGCAGCGCTCGACGTTCCGGTGGGAGCGCTGCTCGGTAGCCACCCGGACACCTCACCGGCGTCGGCAGTCGGAGGCAGTGAGCCCTTGGCCTTGGCGCTCATGTCGGCCGGTTCGACCCCGGTCGACCCCGATGAGTTGAAGATCCGGATCGATCATGCGTGGTCGGTCTGGCAGTCCAGCGGGTACCGGTATAGCCGACTGCTTCCGGAACTACCGGCCCTGATTCGGGACACAGAAGCAACTCGGCGATGCGCACGCCAGCGGCTCGAGCATCGCCGAGTGGCCGCCTGTGCCAGTGAGTTGTACGGGTTGCTCCGCACGGTTACCCGGCGCATCGGCCGCACGGATCTCTCCTTTCTGGTCGCTGATCGCGGAATGCGCGCCGCCGAAGATGCCGACAATCCGCTATGCCTGGCCGCCGCGCGTTGGAACTTTGGCCACGCACTGCTGATGGCCAACGATTGCGATGCGGCAATCGAGTTTGCCGAGCAAGCCGCTGCAGATGTTCTTGCCGACGATTCCGTCTGTTCGGACGCCCCCGCGTTGGCGGGTGCGCTGCACTTGGTGGCTGTCGTAGCGGACGCGCGAGCCGGACGATACTGGTCAGCGCGAGACCGGCTGAACGATGCAAATGCGCTCGCCCGACGCACCGACAACGCGAACAACATCGGTCACACCATGTTCAGCGGACTCAACGTCGCCTTACATGGGATGTGGGTCGAGTTGGACGCCGGAGATGCCGCCGCCGCACTACGCATCGCGGACCGGATCAACGCCGTCGAATGCCCTTCTGTCGAGCGACGATTCACCTTTACCCTCGACCTGGCCCGCACATACGAACTACGCCGCGAAGAGACCGGCACCCTCCTGCATTTGCTCGATGCCGAGCGCTCCGCACCCGAAGACCTCGACCGCGACCCCCGCGCACGCGACATGCTCCGGCGTCTCGTCCGAAGCCCACATTCAACCAGCCGAGGCCACGCCGCCAAGCTTGCCGAACGCCTCAGCGTCGACATCTGACCCGCACCGAGAGGTAACCCGGTCTCCGAGACCGGGTTACCCGGTCAGGCCCGTCCTAGCGTCAGCCCAGCCCCGCCGCCGGGTCGATGCCGTGCCCCTGATCGCGGTTCCTCGGCGGCGGGTGCTTACCACGCCAAGGAGGGGCACACGATGAGACCGCGACCGACCGCATTCGGATGGATCGAACCCGAGATCAGTACCGCATGGGAATGGGACCGGGCCCAAATCCACCGACTCTCACGCCGTTTGGGTTACGCACTGATCTGGGCACCGATCGACTCGGCACTACCACTGGTCGACCAGGTTCGGGCCGCAGACGTCGACGTGGTGATAATCCCAGCACCCAACCATCTGGATACGGCCACCCTGCACGCCTTCATGTGCATCGTCTCCGTTGAAACAGCCACGCCACGAATGAGTTTCGCGCCGTGGGCGCACATACCATCGGGGCTGCTCGGATGAACGGGAGGCCGGACGTCGTTCCGTGGGTGCGGCACTTATCGGCCGATGAGATCCATGAATTCACAGTGGAATTTATCGCAGTACTGTCGAACGCGGCCGAGCTCGATGCCGATTTCGCTGTTCGGGAGACCTTGGCCGGCTGGCGGGCAACCGCACGGATCAAGGCCGATCCCGCCAGTTACAGTGAGGGAACAACTGCCACCGATGGTGATTTCGGCCCTGTCCTTTTGGACCTGCCCGCCCTGATCGAGGCTCACCCACAACACCTGATCGGCAGCATCGCCCTCGTGGAAACCTCGGGCCCATCGGCACAATGGTGCGGACCTCGATCAGCGGAAATTTGAGGTGACAAGCGTCGGCCAGGTTCGACAGGTCCTCGACGACGCGAATCGAACTGTCTGGTCGGTCTACATCTCGCCTCGCAATTCCAAGGACACCGAGGGCTGGGGCGCCGATCGGTGGCGGCGATGACCAGCGCGTATCCGCTCCCGCAATAGACTCGTCCGTAGCCCGCCCGCGGCATGTCCGAATACGGTCGAGTTCACGACATGGCGTATGTGGCTACGCCGCCTGTCATTTGTTCGCACGACACCGTCGACGCCTTCAAAGGCCCACGCTATTCAGGGAGCTCCGCTCCTGTAGTTCCACGGTTCCCGGGAACTTCGATGAAATCGAACGGG
>JAFMQT010000446.1 GCA_017354515.1 Nocardia sp.
CCCCGATTCCGAATCCGAACGCCGACCGGATCATCGCGCCGAGCGCTGACCCGTTACCGGTCACATCCGTCGTGCCCGCGTCCACGTCGAACGAGAATGCCTCCGTGGCATCATCTTTCGGACCATCCGACGTTCCGCGGACGGCGGAGAGCGACAATCCGCACCGCCGGGTCGGCGGCCGGGTCCGGCTGACTGAGCACACGTTCGTGAGCACCGATCTCGCCCGGGGACAGTCGAATTCGCTCACCATGACCGTGAATTCCAATCTGCCCGCGGCGCTGAGCCGATCGGCTCCCGGCCAGACCGGCGCTCAGCCGCTCCCGGACAGGGCATCCCAGGTCAGGACCGATGTCGATGTCCACAGCGGCGATGTCACCGTGGCGGTCGACGATCCTGTCCTGGGTGCCGGTGGTTTCAGTGTTCGGGAGCCGATCCGCTGAGTTCGGTTCAATAAAGAGGACACTTGTAGTACTTTTGTGGCAGCCGTGGGACAGGGAGGGCAATGGGCCACATCAAAACGGGCCACATCAAGTACGCGTGCGACGTCGGCGCACCACCGGAGGTCGCGTTCACCTACACCGACAACCACCGGTTCGTACCGCACTGGATGTTCGGAATCTCGGCGTTCGAACCCGCGGGGGAGTCGAGCCACGGCCCCGGAACCCGGTACAACGCACGAGTAGGCGTGGGCCCATGGCATCGGACGATGGAGTGCGAGATCACCGAATACCGTCCCAATGTCGTGATCGGCTACAGCATGCGCAGACGCCGGTCGCGGCGGGTGACCGCGGAACCACCGGCCGCTCTGGCCACCCTGACCCTGCGATTCGATCCACTCGGATACGGGCGTTCGGTCCTCACCTCGGAGGCCGACTACCGCCGCGGTACCGGCCTGCCGGCGCGCCTGGCGACCCGCGCGATCGAGCTGATCATCCGGACCATGATGCATCGCAGCGAATCCCGATTGCGGCGGGAGATAGAACAATTCCACGGCGCCAACACTGTCGGAAGGCTTGCGTAGGGTACCGATCATGATCATTGTGAGCACCGACGGATCGTGCCTGCGCAACCCCGGTGGTGCGATCGGCTGGGCCTGGGTCGCACACCAGGGCGGTTCGGCCAGTGCCGGCGCCGCCTCCGGCACCAATCAGATCGCCGAACTGCGCGCGGTCCTGGAAGCCATCCGAGCCCACTGCGACTCCGAACCGCTACTCATCGAAAGCGATTCGCTGTACGCGATCAAATGCTCGTCCGAATGGGTGTCCGGCTGGCGCGTCAACGGCTGGCGCACTGCTACCGGTCAGGCGGTCAAGAACGTCGAACTGGTGCGATCGATCGATCACGCCATCGCCACCCGCCCCGGACCGGTCCGATTCCGTTGGGTCCGTGGACATGTCGGCAACGACTTCAACGAGCAGGCCGACGCGCTAGCCGGCGCCGCTGCTCGTGCGGCCGCCGCCGACCCAGCCGCCGCTCCCGACGGAATCCACGATCTACCCCCGATCACCAGCGCCGAATCCGCGCCCGAACCTGTTCTCGAATCCACGAAATCATCCGCACCCCAAGCTCTCACCCTCTTCTGAGTGCGGACCTACCGGACCAACCGGCGGCTCCCGGCGGCGGTGGATCGACCCGCCGCCGGGGGCGTACGGTCGGCGCCCAACGCGCACCGGTACAACCGCTCACCGATTGCACGAAAAACCCGGGCCCGCGACGGAATACCTTCGCGGGCCCGGGTTTTCGGTTCTATCCGGTCAGCCGCCCGGCTGCGGAGCGGGGGCACCAGGAGCGGGAGCGCCCGGTGCAGGCGCCCCCGGCGCACCACCCGGAGCGGCCGCACCGCCGCCGGGGCCCATTCCGCCCTTGGTGACCGGCGAATCGAACTTGGCCACCAGCCACTTGCCGTCATGCTTTTCCATCGAGGCAACGCCCGGGATGGTGAGCTTATCCGCCTGCGGCGCAGCCTGATTGCTCTGTTCCTGGGTGATGACCAGCACCACGTTCGCCTGGCTGTCGCTACCGGACTCCCACGCGCAGTGGATCTCGTCCAGCTTCGACTTGGCCTTGACGCTGACCATCGCATCCTTCAGCGTGCCGGTGGCGCCGCCGAAGAATTTGCCCCATTCACCGGTCGACAGATCGTTGACCTTCTTGAAGTAGTCGTCCAGATGATCGGAGTCGTAGGTCGCCACGGCTTTGCCGAAATCGCATGCGGCCGCGGTGGAGTCGTCCCGGGCGGACAACTGGTCGTCGCGGTTGCCTGCCATCAGACCGTAGACCACGGCAAGGACCACGGCTGCGACCAATACGACGCCGGCAGCGACGGCCGCGCCGATCAGGGCCCACGAACGGCCCGACGTGTCGCCCGCCGGTTTCCCGGCCGGCGCAGCGGCCGCGGCCTGCTCGGTTGCCATCTTCACCGTGGGGTCATCGGCGGCTACCTTCGGGGCGGCCCCGGCGGTACTTGCCGCGGCTTCCTCGACCTTGCCGGTTTCGAGCTTTACGGTCTCATCGCCCGGCGAGTCCGATCCGACCTTTCCCGTTGCGTCCGCGGCGGTGCTGTCTTGCGCCGCCTCGACCTTCTCGGTCTGCGCGGCTTCCTTGTTCGCCTTGTCCTTGGCGGTGTCGTCATCGGACATGAATCGATCTATCACCTTCCCGGCATGCGTCTATCACGCCGTATGTCGTGGGCCACTCTACTTATCCCTTGCCGAACATGCTCACTTGATCGGCGGTGGAGTGCGATCGCTCGGATCCGCACCGGCCGGCATCTGTGCACCGTTGTTCGGAATGTTCGGCCGCGGCGCGTTCGCCGAACCACGGATCTGCTGACCGGGAGGCGGATTCTTGCAGTAGTTCCACTTCGGGAGGGTACCGTCGAGCACCGTCGCCGGTGAGGTGGGCTTGGTCGAGTACTGGCAGTACGGACGTGGCCAGATATCGAGGGTGGCGTAGAACTCGCCATCGTGTGCCGGCGCGCCGAGTGCGCCGCCGCCCAGGGCGAGCGAGGGGAACAGCGCCGCCAGTGCGGGAATCCGCAGCTGTGCGGTCTTGGTCACCGCTCCGAGGTTGGCCGCCAGCTTGCCGATCGGATCGGTGGTCTTGTCCAGCGTCGAACCCAGTGTCTTCATCTGGCCCGGAGCCTGATCCAGTACGTTACGGATCTCATCGTTGGCCTTGTTGAGCTGTGTGAACAAGGTCGACGAATTGCGGGTCAGGGTGCCCAGATCGGGTTGGGCGTTCGATGTGGTTTCGGCGATGGTACGCAGATTCTTCAGCAGATTGACCGTCTGCGGCAGCAGCGAATCCATACCCGCCGTCACCTGACTCAGAGCGTCGATCATATCGCGCAGCTGATTGGGCCCACCGCTCAAAGCGGTATCCAGTTCACCGAGGATGGTGGCGAACCGGTCCGGATCGATCTGGTTGAAGAAGCCGGTAGCACTGGCCAGCACATCCGAGACCGGAACCGGAGTCTGCACCTTCTGCGGATCGAATTTCACGATCGAACCGTCCTTGAGGTACGGGCCCGAGCTCGTATCCGGACGGAAGTCGACGTACTGTTCACCGGCCGCCGACAGCGCGTGCACCACGACCTGGGTGGCGGTCGGAATCTTGTAGCGGTTGTCGATCTGAGCCTCGGCCATGATCGAGGCACCGTGACCGCCCAGCTTGATCGAATTCACCTTGCCCACACGGTATCCGCGCAGGGTGACATCATTACCGGGCTGCAGACCACCGGAACGGTCCAATGCCACCGACACCGTATAGGTGCTGCGCAGCGGGTTGATCCGCATAACGCTCACCGCGAGATATGCCGCGCCGACGACGAATACGAGGACCAGGCCCAGCGCGGAGACCAAGAGCTTGTGTTGCTTCAGCCAGTTCACCGGTGCCCCCCTGCGACTCGGCCGTACACGACCTGCAGTACTTGGATCAAAGTTCCCGCCATATCCTGCAGATCACGGACATCCCAGAACTTACTGTTCTGGGTATCGGTGAGTAGTCCGATATCCAGGTAGTCCACGGTCGCCCCGACCGC